>JBCDLV010000030.1:0-17868 GCA_038744895.1 Bacteroidota bacterium
CCCGGCGAGACCCTCTGGATCGACGTCGACACGCTCATGACGCACGACGTCTGCGGGCCGCCGACGATCGAAATCTTCAAGCGCGAGTTCGGCGAACACGCCAAGGTGTGGGACCCCGAGGGCCTGGCCATCATCCCCGACCACTACATCTTTACGGCCGACGAGCACGCGCACCGCAACATCCAGATCCTGCGCGCCTTCGCCGCCGAGCACGACCTGCCGCACTACTACGACGTCGGGACCGACCGCTACAAAGGCGTCTGCCACATGGCCCTCGCTGAGGAGGGCTTCAACCGGCCCGGTACGACGCTCTTCGGGACGGACAGCCACACGTGCACCTCCGGCGCCTTCGGCCTGTTCTCGACGGGCATCGGTAACACGGACGCTGCGCTCATTATGGGCACCGGCAAGATCTGGGTCAAAGTCCCGGAGACGATGCGGTTCGTGTTCGAGGGCGAGCTCCCGCCGTACCTCATGGCGAAGGACCTCATCCTGGCCGTCATCGGCGACATCGGCACCGACGGCGCGACGTACCGGGCGATGGAGTTCGACGGCCCGGCGGTCTACGACCTCTCCGTGGAGGAGCGGATGACGCTCTGCAACATGGCCATCGAGGCCGGCGGCAAGAACGGCATCATCCAGCCCGACGACGTCACCGTCGACTACGTCCGCCAGCGGACCGAGAGAACCTTCGAGAGCGTGTTCTCGGCGCCCGACGCGCGGTACCACTCCGAGCGTGTCTACGACGTGAGCACGATGGAGCCCGTCGTGGCGAAGCCGCACGCGCCGGACAACAAGGCGCCCGTGTCAGAGGTCGCTGGCACCAAGCTCGACCGGGCCTACATCGGATCGTGCACCGGGGGCAAACTGGAGGATTTCATCGCCGCGGCCACCATCCTCAAGGGCCAGGAGGTCCGCGTCGACACCTACGTGGTCCCCGCCACGACCGACGTGCGGAAGGCGCTCTGGACCGAGACCGTGGACGGCACCCCGCTGGCGGAGGTGTTCGAGTCGGCTGGCGCCAAGATCGGCCTGTCGAGTTGTGCTGCCTGCCTCGGCGGGCCGGTCGACACGTTCGGGCGGACGCACGGGACCGAGGTCGTCATCTCGACTACCAACCGCAACTACCCCGGCCGGATGGGCTCGAAGCAGTCCGCTGTGTACCTCGCCTCGGCGCTCACGACGGCCGCCAGCGCGGTCTCCGGCGTCATCACCGACCCCCGCGACGTGCTCGTCGCCTGAGTGGTTCAGGGTTCTGAGGTTCGGGGTTCGTCGCCCAGGGCCTTCGCTCGCGAACCCTGACCCCTGAACTCCGACCCCATGAAAGACGTCATCCGCGGCACCGCCTACGTCCTCGGCGACCACGTCGACACGGACCAGATCATCCCGGCCCAGCACCTCGTCTACAGCCTCACCGACCCGGAGGAGCGCAAGCTGTACGGCGCATACGCGCTCTCGTCGGTGCCGCCAGCGGAGGCGGGGCTGCCCGACGGACACGTACCCTTCGTCGAGGACGGTGCGTTCCGAAGCGCGTACACCGTGATCGTCGGCGGGGGCAACTTCGGGTGCGGGTCGAGTCGGGAGCACGCGCCGTTTGCACTGCGCGAGGCGGGCATCGAGGCCGTCATCGCCGAGAGCTACGCGCGCATCTTCTACCGCAACGCCGTCGACGGCGGCTTCTTGGCCCCCTTCGAGACACCCGAGAAACTCAACGACAAGGTGAGAACCGGCGACATGGTGGAGGTCGACACGAAGGCCGGCACGTTCACGAACGTCACGACCGGCGAACGCTGGGCGCTCCAGCCCCTCGGCGACGTGGCGGCCATCCTGGAGGCGGGCGGCGTCTTCGAGTACGCCCGCCAGCAGGGCCTCATCCCGACCTAAGCGCCCGCTGGCGAGGCCTCTCGGCAGGCGCCGACTCAGCAGCCCGCGGAACGGGCAGAGGCAGGGGATGTACCCACCTGGGCCATCCCACCACCGCATGCGCCGCTCTGTCCTCGCCGCTGCCCTGCTGGCGGTACCCGTCGCCAGCCAGCCGGTCCCGTTCGCCTTCGGAGGGCCGCAGGCCGACCTCGCCTCTGCCATCGACGTCGCTCCGGATGGGTTGTTCGCCATCGGGGGCGAGACCGCTGGCAGCTACGACCCCGATCCTGGCCCTGGCGATGCGACCGTCCCCAACGGCGGAAGCATCGACGGGTTTGCCGCGGTGTACGACGCGGACGGCACCTTCCGGTTTGCCATCCCCATCGGGCCACCGGGGCCGAGCGGCGTCGACGATGTGTTCGATGTAGCACTCGGACCGTCGGGTGAACTCGCCGTCGTGGGCCAGGCCGGACGGACGGTGGATCTCGACCCTGGGCCAGGTACACGGGAGGTCGGCGGCACGTCACCGAGCGTGTTCCTCGCGGTCTACGAGCCGGATGGGACACTCCGGTGGGGATTCGCTGGCGACTTTGATTTTCCTCAGCGCGGCTACGCGGCCTTCGATGGCGACGGCAACGTGTATCTCGCCGTGACGGTCAACGCGCCTGTGGACCTCGATCCTGGGCCAGGGGAGGCTGTCGTCGACGCGGGACAGGGAGCAGCGCTCGCGTCGTACACCCCTGGCGGGGACTTCCGGTGGGGGTTCGCTCTCGATGGCAACCAACTCTCGGCACGCGGCATCGCCGTCGCCAGCGGACGCGTGGCCTTGGCCGCTACCCTCGTCACCGGCGCGATCGACGTCGACCCGGGACCGGGCGAGACGATCGTCGATGCGGGCGGGATCATCGACTGGGTCGCGGCGACGTACTCCTCAGCCGACGGCTCGCTCGAGTCGGCCTTCGCGGTCGGCGCCTCCGGTCCGCGCGGGGCCGTCTCCGGCATCGCACTCGGGGATGATGGCTCGCTCGCCATCGTCGGGACCATCGACCGGGACGCGGATTTCGACCCGGGCGCGGGCGAGGTGCTCGTCGCGGATACGGGCGGCTCGGACGGGACAGGCGCTGTAGCCGTCTACGCATCAGATGGCTCGCTCCGATTCGCCTACGGGCTCGGGAGCACGCGCGTGCGCGGCGTCGATCTCGCAGACGGCCGCGTCGTCTGGACTGGCTACTTCGACGACCCGTTCGATGCCGACCCTGGCGCTGCCGAGGTCCTCGTCGACCCGGTGCGAGGCTTCGACATCGTCACGGTGTCGCTGTCCGCCAGCGGGGCCTTCGAGTGGGCCTCCGCGATCACAGGGGACGGAACCGGGGACAACGGGCTCGGCGTCGGGCTCTCCGGCGATCGAGCCGTCGTGACGGGCCAGTTCTCGGACACGGTGGACGCCGATCCTGGCGCAGGCTCCGTCCTGCTGTCGTCCCGCTCGCGGTCCGACTTCGACGTCTTCGTCGTCGCCTACGGGGCCACCGGGGAGCTCGCTGCGCGTCCGACCTCCGGACGGCCCGCGCCGCCGGGTGCCCTCCAGCTGGCGGTGACACCCAACCCGGCCGCGGCGAGCGCCGTCGTCCGCCTGCGCGGAGCGGCCGAGGCGCGGATCGAGGCGTTCGACGCCCTGGGGCGGCGCGTCGCGGTGCTCCACGAGGGACCGGCTGGGGACGGGCTCACGCTTCGGCTTCCCCCGCTGGCGCCGGGCGTCTACACCGTCCGGGCCGTGTCTGGCCTGGAGGTGAGGACGGTGCCGGTTTCGATCGTTCGGTAGCGCCTAGCTGTAGCGCCGGTAATCGTCCTCATCGTCGTCAAGGTCATCCTCGTCGAAGGAGCCGAGGCCGGAGAGGACGGACCCGATCATGTCGGCGTAGGTGGCGCCGTTGTCCTCCACCTCCTTGCCGAGCAGCGAGTTTTGGTGGAGCGCCTCCAAGGCTAACTCCATCATCGACGCCTTCTCGGCAGGTCCCGGTGGGGACGTGTGCGTCTCGACGAACGACGCCAGCCCGTCCACGCGGTCGAGCGCCTTCGTGTAGGCGTCGAACGAGGCGTCGGTGTCGAGGTCCAGCGTGTTGTTGCGGGCGAACCACCCGAGCACGTCGCGGTAGGCGGCGCGGCCACCGGTCTCGCCGGAACCCTTCTCGGCTGGGTCGGGGAGGTAGCGCTTGACGATGGTCGCCACGGCCTTTCCGATGAGCGCCCGGGCGACGCCCTGGGCGCCTTCCTGCTCGCCCTCGTAGACGAGCTCCACCTTGCCGGTCACCGCTGGCTCCAGCGCGTTGAGGTCGCCGGCGCGAACGGTCGTCTCGGTCTCGCCGTTGAGGAGAGCGCGACGCTCGGCGGCGCTCACGAGGTCTTCCAGCGCGGCTCGCGTCAGCCGTGCACTCACGCCCGACTTCTGGTCGACGTACTCGGACTGGCGCGCTTCGAAGGCCACCTGCTCGACGATCTCGCGGAAGACGTGCGGGACGTGAACGGTGACGTCGCCGTCGCGGTCGTCCCAGGCCTCCTGGCGCGTGATCTCGACGCCGATGCCGAGCTCGCGTGGGTAGTGGGTCAGGATCTGGCTGTCGATCCGGTCCTTGAGCGGCGTGATGATCGAGCCCCGGTTGGTGTAGTCCTCGGGGTTGGCCGTGAACACCATCAGGACGTCGATCGGGATGCGAACGTTGAAGCCGCGGATCTGGATGTCCTGCTCCTCCATGATGTTGAGCAGGCCCACCTGGATGCGCGGCTGGAGGTCCGGCAGCTCGTTGATGGCAAAGATGCCGCGGTGCGTCCGCGGGATGATGCCGAAGTGGATCACCTCCTCGTCGGCGTAGGTCAGCTTGCGCGTGGCGGCCTTGATCGGGTCGATGTCGCCGATGAGGTCGGCGATGGACGTGTCGGGCGTCGCCAGCTTCTCGCCGTAGCGCGCGCTCCGGTGGAGCCACGCGATGGGCGTCTCGTCGCCCTGGTCGTGGACGATGTCGCGGGCATACTTGGAGACGGGCGCCAGCGGGTCGTCGTGGATCTCGGAGCCGTCCACCTCCGGCACCCACTCGTCGAGAAGATCTGGGAGCATCCGCACGATGCGGCTCTTGGCCTGGCCGCGCAGCCCCAACAGGATGAAGTCGTGGCGGCCGAGGAGGGCGTTCTGGACCTGCGGGATGACGGTCCGGTCGAAGCCGAGGATGCCAGGGAACACGTCGCCGCCGGCTTTCAGCTTGGCGACCAGGTTGGCGCGGACCTCGTCCTTGACGGATCGGGGCTGGTAGCCCGATGCCTTGAGGTCACCGAGCGTCGAAATTGTCGGGGCGTCTGCCATCGGGGGCCGCAATCGATTGGCTCTCCTGCACGCCCCTCTCCGTGCGCCGTTCCTGCCCAGCCCTCACTCCGCTGGCGCTGCGCGTCCGTCCGAGCGCTCGCTGACGTCGGTGCGGCCGTCGGCGTAGAGCCCGGTCAGGTGCGTCACGGCTCCGCTGGCGTCCCGCTCGAAGCGGAGGCGGAACGTGGTCGAGGATTCGAGCGCGAACATCGTTTCGGTGAGCGGGCGGAGCCGCGTCGCGCTCGTCGCGCCCTCGCGGGCGTAGATGAGCGCGCCGTCCTCGAAGCGGATCATGCGCGGGCCGTAGGTGCCAACGAACGCCCGGAGTTCGGCATCGCTAAGCGTGACCGGCGACGCCTCGGCTGCGATCCCGTCCCGCAGCCAGGCCATCGCTCCGGCCAGATTCTCGGCGAGGTCGTCGTCGAGCGCGATGGCTGACTCGTAGCTGGCGAGTGCCGTAGCGTAGTCGCCAGCCTCGACCTGCGCGTCGCCGAGTGAGCGCCACCGCTGGGCCGTCGGCTCCTCGCGGACGATCCCGGCGAGCGCCGCCGTCACGACATCGCCCTGACCGCGGTTCGAGAGGACCCACATCGTCCGGTCGAACGACCGCTCGTCGAGCGTGGAGTCGGCGCGGAGAGAGCGGTACAGGCGGAGGCCGGCCTCGGCTCCATCCTCGGCGAACGCACGGGCGAGCCGCGTGCGGCTCTGAAAGCCTGGGTCATCGTAACTCCCCGAATCGAGCCAGCGGAGCGCCCACGCCGTGTCGTCGAAGAACAGGTCCACGAGTTGTTCTGCCATCCGGTGCCCACGCGTCGAGTTAGCGAAGTAGACGAGGCCGTCGCGGGAATCCGGGTAGAGGACTGCGTAGGCGCGGAAGACACCGTTGTCGCCCCAGTGCCAGAGCGCCGTGCCACGCGGACCGTTCTGGAGCCCCCACCCGAGCCCCCAGAACACGTACGAGTAGGTCTCCTCTGGCCCCCACGCAGCGACGTCGGCGGTCTCGACACGAGCCAGCGCGAGGAGATCGGCAGCCTCATCGCTCAGCAGGTGCGCCATAAACCGGCCGTAGTCGCGGGCGGTCGTGTGGAGCGACGACGCCCCGTTCGCCTCGCTCGGACGATTCTTCTGCCTCGTGCCGCCGATGAGGCCGTGGCCGACGGCCGAGAGGGAGTCGTAGGCCGGCTCCCAGACGAGCGACGAGTGCTCCATTCCGAGTGGCCCAAACACATCTCGGTGTGCGAGCGCGTCGAGCGAGAGGCCTGTGGTCTCCTCCAGCACGCGCTGGAGGTACACGTAGCCCTCACCCGAGTACCCCCACCGCTCACCCGGCGCCGCGTTCATCTGGAGCGGCGTGCCGCCCCAGTTGGGCAGGCCGGTCGTGTGGGCGAGCGCCATCCGCGCTGTGATCTGTCGCGCGCGCTCGTCGTGTTCCAGCCGTTCGTACGGGAGGACGTCCCAGAGCGGCGCGTCGAGGTCGAGCGCGCCGGCCTCCGCCTGTCGCAGCGCGAGGTACGCGACGATCGGCTTGGTCAGCGAGGCGGCCTCGAAGACGGTCGAGGGCGTCACAGGCGCATTTGTCTCTGTGTTCGCGACGCCGAACGCGCCATCCCATGCGACATCGCCACCGTCGAGGTAGGCCACTGACAGTCCCGGAACCTCGGCCTCGTCGATCAGCGCCTGCAGTGACGCCTCAATGCCGGACGGCAGAGTCCTCTCGATGGACGACTGCGCGACCGCTGCGGACGACGCGATGAATGCGAATGCGACCAGAGGCAGAACGCGGAGCATGGACGAAGCGGACAGACAAGCTGTTAATACGATAACACCTCACGTTCACAGTCGAGGGCGGCCCGCTGGCGGTCGCCCTGCACCGGTTGCCGTTGGCTGCGAGTTCGTGAGGGGCGGCGTCTCTCCGATCCAGTGCACAGGGCCTAGCTTGGCGGCGTGACACACACCACCTTCGACACCCCGCTCGGGCCGCTCCTTCTCGTTTCCGACGAGGGGCTGCTGGTCTCGGCCACGTTCGACGGCGAGCCGCCAGCGGGCTCCGACGAGGGCCGCGACGCCGTGCTCGACGAGGCCTGCCGCCAGCTGGCGGCGTACTTCGACGGCGTGCCCGTCACCTTCCGCGTGCCCGTGCGCCTGTCCGGGACACCGTTCCAGTCGCGCGTGTGGGCGGCGCTCCGGGACATCCCGCACGGCGAGACGACGAGCTACGGCGCGATTGCCGCGCGGCTGGGCGACCCGCAAGCAGCACAGGCGGTCGGCGGTGCCAACGGGCAGAACCCGATCTCTGTCATCGTTCCCTGCCACCGCGTCGTCGGGGCCGATGGGTCGCTGGTAGGCTACGCCGGTGGCCTCGACCGCAAGCGAGCCCTGCTGGCGCTGGAGAGCCGCCAGCGGAGCATCTTCTAGTCGTCTTTGGGATGTGTCGGCGAGCGAAGGCTGTGGATGTCCAGCGCGCGGCCGGCCTCCGAAGAGACCAGCCGCGCGGGCCAGGATAACGTGCCGTCCCGAACGGTCCCTGCAAGGTCTAGCGGACGACGGTGAACCGCAGCGTCCGTGCCCGACCGCCCACGACGACACGCGCGACGTAAACGCCAGCAGGGAGCGCCGAGGCGTCGAGGTCGAGACGCGTCGTGCCCGCCGCCAGCGGACCGCCGGCGAGGACGGCGGCCTCTCGGCCGAGCAGATCCGTCACGGTGACGTGGGCGATCCCAGCCTCGGCGAGCGTCACCGCAAGCGCGGTCTGACCGCGGACAGGGTTAGGTCCCGCAAGGGCGAGCGCCAGCGCAGTATCGGAGGGGCGTGTACCTGAGTTTGTAGCCACGGGGATCCTGTTCCCCTGGAACAGATCCGTGCCTCCTTCGCCTGTGAGGCCGCCGGCCGTCCCGTACAGGGCAACGCCGGACCCCGCGTCGGTCACGGTCGTGATGTCCTCTAGCGGAACCCCGATGGCGAGGTCTGCCCTGCCGTCGCCGTTGAAGTCGCCCGCTGCAGCCGCTGTACCGAAGTTGTCGAAGGCCTCGACAGTCCCGAGCACGTTCGCCTGCGAGAACGTCACGTTGCGGCTGCTCGGGAGGCCATCAACGGAGCCGTAGCGGACGCTGACCGAGCCCGCCCCAGCGCTCCCCTCGACCCTGTCGCCGGGAGTCCCCATCGCGAGGTCGTCGAAGCCGTCGCCGTCGAAGTCGCCCGCTGCCAGCGACCAGCCAAAGAAGTCGTCCTCCACGCTGGCTTGACCGTCGAATGTCCGCTGACTAAAGGATGCTCCAGACTGCAGCCCCTGACCGAACCCGAACAGAACACCGACCGCGCCGGCCCGCGGAGTCGACTCGATGGCCTCGAAGGGGACACCAATGGCGAGGTCATCGAAGCCGTCGCCGTTGAAGTCGCCAGCGGTGAGGGCACGGCCGAACTCGTCTCCGGCCTCGGGGGTCGCACTTGACAGGTCATTCTGGCTGTAGTCGAACGCTCCCCCTGGAAACGGAGCGAGGTCGTTGTCCCCATCGAAGAGGACCACGAGGCCCGCCTGCGACTGACCGTCTACACTCGCGCGGGGAACGCCCACAGCGAGGTCGTCGGAGCCGTCACGGTCGAAGTCGCCAGCGGCGAGGGCAAACCCGAAGAGGAGACCACTACTGGCGCTGACATCTCCCCCGAAGATGTACTGCCCCAGGCCGAACTCGCCGCTCGTCCCACGGAACACGCTGACAGACCCGAAGTCGCCCTGGCCGGAGCTGTTCGGGTCGAACGGCGTGCTAATGGCGAGGTCGTCACGCCCGTCCCCGTCGAAGTCGCCCACGGCGAGGGCGAATCCGAACGCGTCATCTGTGTTGGGCGGCGTCTCCGCGACTAGGCCTTGGGTTACTCGCTGGTGAAACGCGAGCCCTTGCGCGCTCCCTCGGTACACCATCACCGCACCGGCGTTGACGCGGAGTCCTCCTGCAGCCATGACATCCGCGCTCGGTGCGGACGCCGCGAGATCGTCGAAGCCGTCGCCGTTGAAGTCGCCCGCGGCGAGGACGCTACCGAGGCGGTCACCGCTGGCGGCATCCGGCGCGATCAGGAGTTGATTTCCTCGGTCACTGAGGCCCGCCCCCGTCGCCGCGCCAAATACGACGTGGACCACGCCAGAGTCGTCACCGCCAGCTGTAGTGTCCTCGCCTGGGGCACCGATGGCGAGATCCTCGACGCCGTCGCCGTTGAAGTCTCCCGTGGCGACGGCACTCCCGAAGGTGTCGCCCGGCTCTGTGGTGTCGAGAATTTGAGCCTGGGCCTCCGGGAGTACGAAGCTGGCGATTAGCAAAAGCCCTAGTGGGAAGAGGCGACGCTGGGCGTTCTCGAACAGGTAGTAGAGGTCGGTCATGGAAGAAGTCGGAGCGTGGAGGTGCGGAGGTCGGCAGCGTTGAAGGGCTTCAGGAGGAAGCCATCGGCGCAGCGTGGCGGGCCGCGCGTCTCGCCGCTGAGGAGGAGGAGCAGGACGGAGGCTGTCGACGGGTCGGCGCGGAGGGCGCGGCATAGCGCATGTCCATCGACGTAGGGCATGCTGACGTCGGCGACAACGAGTGATGGGCACTGCGCCCGGATCAGCCGGAGCGCCTCGCGCCCGTCGGCAGCCTCCGCGATCCGTTCGAATCCCATCTCCGCGAGGACCCCCGCCACGTACGCCCGCAGGTCCGCGTCGTCGCCTGCGACGAGGGAGGTCAGAGGTGGGACGTGGGGCTCGGGGGCGGGCATGGCCCGAACCTCCCAGCGACTGCCAAATCAGGCGACCCGCTCACGTCCCAACTCCATCCGTGTGCGTCCCACGCGACGCACACGCATCGTTCTGGGACGGAGGCAGAAGGGGGGCAGCGACTATTCCCGGTCGGGCGCGGCGCCGTAGCCCGAGGGGCGACAGCCGAAGCGCTCGTCGAATCGGTCCGAGAAGTGGGAGACGCTCTTGAACCCGACGGCGTAGGCTACCTCGGAGACCGTACCCGCCTCCGCGTCGAGAAGCTGGGCCGCCCGGTCGAGCCGGGCCGTCCAGATCAGGTCTGAGGGCGTCGTGTCGGCGAGCGCGCGGAGCTGGCGGTGAAGCTGACTCCTGCTCACACCGACGGCCTCCGCCAGCCGACCAACCGTCAGCGTGTCGTCGGCCATCTCGGCCTCAATCGTCTCCCGGACGCGCATCAGGAACGCGTCGTTGGCCGAGGTCACGTCGGCAGATGCGGGAGTCCACGTCGTGGGGAGAGCCCCGTCGCCGCCCGCCAGCCGCTCTCGAAGGCGCCGTCGGGTGGCGATCAGGTTGTCGACGCGTACCCGAAGCTCGCGGACATCGAACGGCTTCGTGAGGTAGTCGTCGGCGCCCCCTTCGAGGCCTCCGATCCGGTCCTCCCTCGCGGCCCGTGCCGTCAGCAGGACGACGGGGATGAAGTCGGTGTCGGGGTCCGCCTTGAGGGCCCGGCAGAGCGCGGTACCGTCCATGCCCGGCATCATCACGTCGGACAGGACGAGGTCGGGCAGGTGCTCGCGGGCTGCGGCCAGGCCGGCCTCTCCATCATCGGCTTCGATCACGCGGTAGGCCGGGGCGAGGTGACGCCGGACGTAGGCCCGGACCTCCGCGTTGTCTTCGACCACGAGGACGGTCGTCCGGTCCTCGGCCGCATCGTCGGAAACGGGCGGACCGGCCGTCAGGGCCTCCGGGCGTGAGGGCTCCCTGTCTGGGAGCGGCGCCGGCGACGCGTCGGGCAGGACCGGGAGCGACATCACGAACGTGCTGCCGAACCCCTCGACGCTCTCGACGACCAATGTGCCCCCGTGGAGCTTGACCACCTCGGAAGCCAGCGCCAGGCCAATGCCCGTCCCCGGCTCGACCAACTCGCTCGCACCCTCGGCCTGGTAGAATCGATCGAACACGTGCGGCAAGTCGGCGGCGGGGATGCCGGGGCCGCTGTCGCGGACCGCGATCCGAACGGAGGTGTCCTCGTTCTCGACGGTCACGCGGACGGCCCCACCGTCGGGGGAGAACTTGAGCGCGTTCGAGAGCAGGTTCGAGAGCGCTTTCTCGAGCTGGGCCGGGTCGGCCTCGATCGTGGCCCCGCTGGCGACATCGACGGTCAGTGCAATCGCCTTCCGGTCGGCGAGCGGGCGAAACGCCTCCACGATAGGTGCGACAAACGCAGCCACGCCGACCGCATGGGACTGAAGCGTCACCCGGCCCGCCTCCAGCCGCGCCACGTCGAGGATCTGCTCGACGAGATCGAGCACGCGCCCCGCGTTGCGACGGACGACCGCCAGCTGGCGCCCGATGGGGACGGGGACCTCGCCGTGCTCGCCGGCCAACACATCGTCGAGCGGGCCGATCGTGAGCGTGAGCGGCGTCCGGAACTCGTGGCTGACGTTCGCGAACAGCCGCGTCTTGGTGGCATCGAGCGAGCGGAGCGCCTCGGCCTGGGCCGCGACGGTCTCCTTCTCCACCCGCAGCTCCTCCGTCCGCTCTGTGACGACCCGGTTCAGCTCCCGCTGGCGGTCGGTGAGGACGCGCGTCCGGGCGCGCACGACACCGACTACGAGGGCCGCAAGCGTCCCGAGGGCGAGGCCCGCGAACCACCACGTCTCCCACATCCGCGGCGGGACAACGAACGCCGGCGCGGCCACCGGCTCGCTCCACACGCCGCCGCCGTTCATCGCCTGGACCCAGAACGTGTACGTCCCCGGCGCCAGCCCGCCGACGGTCGCACGCCGCTCAGAGCCACGGTCGACCCAGCCTGCGTCGTGGCCTTCCAGATAGGTTCGGAACCGGACGAGTCGTGGGGCGAGAAAGTCCGCGGCGGTGTACTCGATGTCCAGCGTCCGCTCGCCGGCCGGGAGGCGAAGCCCGTCGGCGGGTGCGTAGGACTGCCCGCCCTCCGTCCGAATAACGTCGACGAGGGGCGTGAGCGGAGCCGCGTGGAGGCGCGCGTAGTGGACCGGATCGATCCGCGTGACGCCCTTGAAGGACGGGATCCAGAGCGACCCGTCAGGGGCCCACGCCACATCTGACGCCTTCCGACTCGTCCCGAACGGTCCGTCCGAGGATAGGAGCGTGACCACGTCGGCCCGTGCGCGGTCGCCATCCAGGACCGCCTCGACGTCCGCCAGCGGGACGCGGTGGAGCACGTCGCGACCGCCCAACCAAGCGATCCCGAGTGGGTCGACGGTAACCGCCGTGACGTGCTCGCTCGGGAGGCCCTCCGCAACGCCAAACGACCTCGCCTCGCTCTCGCGGTAGCGCACGAGCCCGTTGCGCCCCGTCGCCAGCCACAGCGTCCCGTCCGGCGCCTCGTACATCATTCGAACGCCCTGTCCCGCGAGGGTCGAGTCGGACAGGACCTGGAGCCCGGAGCCGTCGGCGACGGCGAGCCCGCCTTCGGACCCGATCCAGAGGCGTCCGTCTGCGGCCCTCTGGGCAAAGAACACGCGGCCCTCAACCTGGAGCGTGTCGATGACAACGCCGCGCGCCGTGTCGAACGCGAGCGCGCGCCCGTCGGAGTCTCCGATCCAGAGCAGGTCGGAGTCCTGAGTGTCCGGGTCGAGGGTCCAGAACGAGCTGGGGCTGTCTGCCGACCACGCGATGTCGGCGATGCTGTTGGTGATGCGGAACAGGAAGCGGTTCGTCACCCCCCAGCGGGTACCAGCGTGTGCGACCACCTGCCCGATCTGAAGGCGCCCGTTGCTGAGGCGCGAGAGGTCGAGACCGGGCGCCGGGCGGATCGCCTCGGCGACGATGCTGTCGCCACGAGTCACCCCGATCGCACTCTGGTCCACGTCTGACTCGGGGCTGACGAGGATCTCATTCTCGCTTCCCGCAGATGCGCGGACGGAGTACCGCGGCGCCCCCTCCGACGGACCGAACCGGCGGAACGGCTCCTCGGTCACCTGGAAAAGTCCCGTGCTCCTCGCGTGGATCCAGACCGACCCTTGGCGGTCCTCGAACACCTGCTCGATGTTCGTGGCCCCTTCGGGCTCGACACGGAGGACCTCGACGCCGTCGTCGTAGACCACGAGAGTCCCCTGCGTCGCCTCCTCGTTTCCTCGCACCCAGACGCGCCCGGCTCGGTCGACGAGTTGGGGAATGGCGAGCCCCTCGTCTAGCGGATACCATCCGAGCACGTCGCCCTGCGCGTTGACGACGTCGGCCCCGAAGGCTCCCTCTGCATCTGGGGGACGCTCACGCAGGAAGAGCGGTCCGTGCCGGGACGGGACGAACCCGTCGAGGCGAGCGCCCTCGGCTGGCACGAATCGAGCGCCATCCCATCGCGCCACGACCCCACCGATAAAGGACTGCGGCTGGTCGGGCGCTTCCGAGGCGTCGAGGTACGTCCAGAGCGTACCCTCGCGGTCGGCGAGGAAGGGCGTCCACACGTCGCGGATGCGTTGATCGATGGCCGTCCAGCGCTCCCCGTCGAAGCGGGCGACGGCGCTGCCGGTGCTGGCAAGCCAGAGCGTGCCGTCCGCGTCCTCGGCGAAGCCCTGAACCCAGTGGAGCCTCTTGCCCTGGCCCGCACCGGCTTTCAGGATATCAGACACGTCCCACGCTGACCACTCGCCGTCGCGGAGCCGGTACGCCCACCCATCGCGGCCACCCGTCCACACGTCGCCCGAGGTGCTGGCGTAGACCCCGACGAAGTCGTGGCTCCGAAAGACGGGCGTGTTGTCCGTCGTGTAGGCGTGGAAGCGGACGCCGTCGAACCGGACGAGACCATCGAACGTCGTGATCCACAGGAGCCCGTCCGGTGTCTGCGCGACCGAGAGGACGGGGGTCGAAAGCCCGTCGTCGAGCGTCCACTCGCGGACCTTGAAGGACGGGCGGCCCGTCGCCGTGGCGGAGTCGGGCACGGAGACCACCGACGTCTCGGTGGCAGAGGTGGCACCGGACAGTGACTCACCACAGCCCAGTGACGCCGCGAGTGCCAGTACGACGACCAGTTGTGTGAGCCGCTGGCGAGAGGGTCCGAATGCAGACACCTCGGAATGGTACGGATTGGCCGATGACGACGACCTGCGCTGCCCGCCCCCTCGGCAGGTCCTGCTGGCGCTGGAGAGCCGCCAGCGGAGCATCTTCTAGCCTGTCGCCGCGCGGATGGCGCGCTGCATCGCGTCGAGCCCGTTGGCACGGTTGGGCGAGAGATGCTCGCTCAGCCCGATCTTCTCTGGGAACCACACGGTGGCCTCGGTGGCCTCGCCAGCCGGCAAGCCGTCGTAGACGCGCACGAGCAGCGACGCCAGCCCGCGGACCAACTGGCTGTCGGAGTCGGCGCGGACGCGGAACATGTCGCCCTCCGGCCCAGCGTCGAGCCACACGCGCGACTGGCACCCGCGGACGATCCGGTCATCAGTCTTGTCGGCCTCCGGGAGCGGGTCCATCGCCTCGCCGTGCTCGATCACCTGCTGGAACCGGAGCATCCAGTCATCGAGGAACGCGAACTCGTCGACGATCTCCTGCTGGCGGCGGTCGGCTTCGGTCATAGTGTGGAACGTGCGGGTGTGGAACGTGGCTGTGTCAACGGCCAGCGGCTCTGAACCTTCCACGCAGAACGTTCAACGTCGCACGCGCTATCCGAACAGCTGGCGGACGCTGCCCAGGCCGTCGACGAGCGCGTCGACATCGGCGTGGGTGTTGTAGAAGGCGAACGACGCGCGGATGGTACCGTCGATGCCGAAGCGGTCCATGACCGGCTGCGCACAGTGCTGACCTGTGCGGACGGCGATCCCGAGTCGGTCGAGGACCGTCCCCGCGTCGTACGGGTGAATGTCCTCGAAGACGAACGAGATGGCGCCCGCCCGCTTCTCGGGCGTCCCGACGAACCGCAGGCCCGGCACCGACGCCAGCTGGCGCTCGGCGTAGCCGACCAAGTCATGCTCGTACGCCTCGATGGCGTCCATCCCGACCTCCAGGAGGTAGTCGAGCGCCGTACCCAGGCCGATGCCACCGGCCACGTGCGGCGTCCCCGCCTCGAACTTGGCGGGCAGCCCGGCGAACGTGGTGCCCTCGAACGTGACCTGGTCGATCATGTCGCCGCCGCCCTGGTACGGCGGAAGCCGCTCCAGCCAGGCCTCACGGCCCCACAGCGCGCCGATGCCCGTCGGGCCGAAGGTCTTGTGGCCCGAGAACACGAAGAAGTCGGCGCCGAGCGCCTGCACGTCGACCGGCGTGTGCGGCGCGGCCTGGGCGCCGTCGATCAGCACCGCGGCGCCGACGGATCGGGCCGCCTCGATGATGGGCGCCAGCGGGACCACCGTGCCCAGGGCGTTCGAGGTGTGCGTCACGGCCACCATCTTCGTCCGCTCGGTGATGACCTCGTCGAGCGCTGCCAGGTCGAGATCGCCGGAGTCGAGCGTCGGGATCACGCGGAGGCGGGCGCCTGTCCGCTGCGCCGCGAGCTGCCACGGGACGATGTTGGCGTGGTGCTCCAGGGCACTCACCACGATCTCGTCGCCCTCCGCCAGCAGGGACGCGAACCCGGAGGCCACCAAGTTGATCGCCTCCGTCGTACCCCGGGTGAAGACGACCTCGTGGGCGTGCTCAGCGCCGAGGAACCGCTGGACCGTCCGCCGTGCCTCCTCGTAGTTCTCGGTGCCGTCGGCGCTCAGGAAGTGGACGCCGCGGTGCACGTTGGCGTTCTCGTCTGCGTAGTACGCCGCCAGCCGGTCGAGGACGGCCTGCGGCTTCTGCGTCGTCGCGGCGTTGTCGAGGTAGACCAGCGGCTTGCCGTCGTAGACGGTCCGCTGGAGGATGGGGAAGTCGGCGCGGAGGCGCTCGACATCGAAGGAGAGAGACGTCTCAGGCATCGGATACTCGGAATGGACGCAAGAACGCTCCAGACGTTCGGATGATGCGGCATCGCACGGGGCCGCGTCCGGATTCGATGTGTCCTCAAAGCCATTAGTCGGCTTCGGGGTGGTCTCGAACAAGAACGCCCCCGCTGGCGGTCCAGGGAGGCGCTCGGGGAAGGGCAGAGGGCGGTGTCTTACATGACCGCGACCACCTTGCGGCGGATGTCGGCACGAGACTCGTCGGTCTTCTCCTGGATCAGCGTGACCATCTGACGGAGGCTGCCCCGGGTCTTCTTCATCCGCTTGTCGTCGAAGTCCCGCTCGGGCCACATGGCCTTGATGCGGTCTCGGATCCGGCGCCAGCTATCATTCATCCTCGGGGTTGCCATTCGGTCGTGCGCTCTCCAGCGCTTGGTCATTTGTGTTGCGAGACAATGATTTAACGGAGCGCCAACAGAGATGTTGCAATTGGCACCGTTAGGATTCGAAAGCGTCCCTCAGGTCCGCCGTGGCGTGCTCTCCGGCCTGCCAGGCTCGCCAGCGAGGCTCTCCACGGTGTCAGCGTCGGCCGATCCCGGTCGCAGAGTCGATCAGGGTCAGCGCCGGGTTCTCGCCTCGTCTTCGCCCGCTGGCGCCGGGACCTCGGGCCTGCGCGGGTAGCTTGGCGCCGCCGACCTTCGGTCCCGCCCCCGGATTCCGCCCGCCATGCAGATCACCCTCCCCGACGGCTCGCAGCGCTCGCTCGACGACGGCGCCAGCGGCCGCGACCTCGCCTTGTCGATCTCTCCCGGCCTCGCCCGCGCTGCCCTCGCGGTCGAGGTGGACGGAGAGGTGCGCGATCTCGACCGGCCACTGCCCGACGGCGCGACGGTTTCGATCCTGACGTGGGACAGTGAGGGTGGAAAGAAGGCCTTCTGGCACTCCTCGGCCCACCTCATGGCCGAGGCGCTGGAGGCGCTCTACCCCGGCATCAAGCTGGGCATCGGTCCGGCCATCGACAACGGGTTTTACTACGACGTGGATCTGTCGGAGACCGACCACCCGGTCCTCTCGTCGGACGACTTTCCGGCGATCGAGAAGAAGATGATCGAGCTAGCCCGGACCGACAGCCAGTTCGAGCGCCGCGAGGTCCCTAAGGCCGAGGCTGTGGCCCACTTCGAGGCCAAGGGCGACCCGTACAAGCTGGAGTTGCTGGAAGGCCTGGAGGACGGCGAAATCACGTTCTACCAGCAGGGCAGCTTCACCGACCTTTGCCGCGGTCCGCACATCGCGAGCACCAAGCCGATCAAGGCCGTCAAGCTCCTCAACCTCGCGGGCGCCTACTGGCGCGGCGACGAGAGTCGGCCCCAGCTCACGCGCATCTACGGCGTCTCCTTCCCGAAGGCGAAGCTGCTGGAGGAGCACCTCGAACGCCTCGAACTAGCCCGCCAGCGGGACCACCGCAAGCTGGGTCGCGAGCTCGGCCTGTTCATGTTCTCGGACGCCGTCGGGCCGGGCCTGCCGATGTGGCTGCCCAAAGGAGCCCTCCTGCGGCAGACGCTCATCGACTTCCTCAAGGAGGAGCAGCAGAAGCGCGGCTACCAGCCTGTCGTGACGCCGCACATCGGGCGCCTGGACCTGTTCCGCACCAGCGGCCACTACCCGTACTACGCGGACTCCCAGTTCCCGCCGATGCTGGAGTCGGGGACGGCGACGCTCCCCCAGGGCGAGGACCCCGAGGCTCGTAGCCACGAGGGTCACGAGGACGAGCAGGGCTACCTGCTCCGGCCGATGAACTGCCCGCACCACACCCAGATCTACGCCCACACGCCGAAGTCGTACCGCGACCTGCCGGTCCGGCTGGCAGAGTTCGG
>JBCDLV010000031.1:0-17382 GCA_038744895.1 Bacteroidota bacterium
GCTCCGCGCCGATGAGTCTACCGAAGGCCGCGGCCTCGACGTGGCCGAGCACGGGGAGGGGGCCTACAGCCATGGCGAAGGCGCCATCCTGGTCCTCGATCCGCCGGCGACCGAGGCGGCAGAACCGATCCCCACGCCGACACCGGCGACGATCTGACCAGACCCGCTCCCGCTGGCGTCCCCCGGCGCCAGCGGGGCAGACCCCGCAGTCGATGAAGCTAATTCTCGCCGTCATCCGCCCAGATCGCCTCTCGGCGACGCTCCAGGCCTTGTTTGCGGCTGACGTCCGCGGTGTGACCGTGTCTCGCGTGCAGGGGCATGGGGGCGAGACCGACACGGTCGAGACCTACCGCGGCACGACGGTCAAGATGGAGCTCCACGAGAAGGTGCAGCTCGAAATCGGCGTCTCAGAGCCGTTCGTGGACCGCACGATCGATGCCATCACGTCCGCCGCTCGCACGGGAGAGGTCGGTGATGGAAAGGTCTTCGTGCTGCCCGTCGAGCGTGTCGTCCGGATCCGGACGGGCGAGGAAGACCGGTCGGCCGTAACGCCGGTGTAGGTACTCGATACCCGCATACCGCCAGCGGGTCACGGGTCGCGACGGACGATGACGAGCGTCAGGTCGTCGTCCTCGACGGTCCCGGTGGCCCAGGCGTCGATGGCCGCTTCGGTGGCCTCGGCCAGCGCCGCCGCCGAGGTCGCGTCTGACCCACGGAGGATCCGGTCGAATCCCTCGATGTCGAGCTCCTCGCCGTCGGCACGCTGAGCTTCCGTCGCGCCATCGGTGTAGAGCACGAGCGTGTCGCCGGAGCCCAGATCAGCGCAGTCGGATATGTACGAGGCGTCCGCCAGGACGCCGAGGAGTGGCCCACCTGCGCGGAGTTCGTCGATCCCACCGCTGGCGCGCAGAAGTCGAGGTGGCGGATGGCCCGCGACGACGGCGTGGATCGTATGTCCCTCGACAACCGCCCATGCCAGCGTGACGAACTGGTGCGGCTCGGTGCTGGCGGCGACCAGGCTGTTGAGCCGTCGCGTCGCGTTGGCCAGCGCCGTCCCGATGTCGTCCGCGGAGCGAAGGTCGGGCTCGACGAGCCGGAAGCCGGCCTGGACGGTCGCCATCAGCAGCGAGGCACCGATGCCCTTGCCGACCACGTCTGCGACGGCTACCAGGACGCGGTCCCGGCCCAGGTCGACGGCGTGGTAGGTGTCGCCGGAGACGTCGCGGCTGGGCCGCCAGCGGGCGGCGAGGTCGAGACCGGAGGCGGTGGGCAGCGCGGCAGGCAGGAGACGCGCCTGGACCTCGCGCGCCAGCCGGACCTCCTCGCGCAGGCGCTCTCGCTCGACCTGCTCCTCGACTCGGTCCGCCGTTTCCAAGGCGCCTACCGCCAGCGCCGCCAGCGCCGCCGCGAAGTCGGCAGCTTCCGCATCGAAGGTGCCCGCTGCTCGCTCGCCCAAGAGAACGACGCCTCGGGTGACGTCACCCGCACGAAGCGGGACAGCGACGCACCAGCCGTCCGTAATCAGGCTCGCGTCGTCGTCGGGGCTCAGGACCGCTGGCGCATCGAGGCGGGCGAGGCGCCGGGGAATGTCGTCGGGGTCGGCGCCGCGCGTGAGGAGAAGCTCCAACGGCCCCTCGTCGTCGTCGCAGAGCGCCACGGCGACGCGCGACACGACCAACTGACCCATCAAGGCAAAGGTGAGCCGTCGCGCGATGGCGTCTCGGTCGAGCGCACGGCCGAACGCTTGCGCCAACTCGAACAGGGTCCGCAGCGCCTGAGCGCGGCTGGCGAGGGCCCGGTTCGCCTCCGCCAGCTCGTGAGCCGACTGGCGGGCTGCCAGGGAGGCCGCTGTCGCCGTCGCCAGCGACCGTGCCAGGCTGGTGTCGGCCGGCGAGTAGGGCGTGCCGCCGAGGCGGTCTCCCAGCGCCACAGCTCCGAGAACCTCGTCGCCGTAGCGCAGCGGAACGATGAGGCGGCATCCCCATGCCGTGAGTCGGTCGAGATCGCCGACCCGGTGGCCCTCGGCGATGTCCATGCGGCCCTTGACGACGGCCACCTGAAAGCCGTCCTCGTGGGCGCGCACCCCAACTGCGCGCGTCGCCAGCAGGCGACTCATCAGCGCCAAGACCAGAGCCCCGAGCGGATCGGCCAGGTTCTGAGTCGCGTCGGTCGGGTCGTCGACGGTTCCGGCGGATGGAGCAGCCATGCGT
This sequence comes from Bacteroidota bacterium, assembly GCA_038744895.1. Classification (GTDB taxonomy): domain Bacteria; phylum Bacteroidota; class Rhodothermia; order Rhodothermales; family Rubricoccaceae; genus Rubrivirga. The sequence goes on from JBCDLV010000031.1 coordinate 2,211, forward strand.
GAAGCTAGCCCGCTGGCGGTCGGTCCTTCTCCAGGTGAATCACCTCGGCATCGCGCATCTGCCCGCCCTCGATGGTGAGACGCACGCACGTCTTGACCTGGTGGAATCCCTGGCGACCGGCGGCGCCGGGGTTGAGGTAGAGCATCCGGTTGAGGGACGCGACGCGCTCGATCCGGAGGATGTGGCTGTGCCCGCATACGAACAGGTCCGGCGGGTCGGCCCGGAGAGCGTCGCCGATGCCCGGTGCCCACCGCCCTGGTCGCCCGCCGATGTGCGTCATCCACAGGCGGATGCCTTCGATCCGGAGGCGGACGTGCTCTTTGAACCGGCCCCGGACTGGCGGCCCGTCCACGTTGCCGTACACGCCGACGACAGGCGCCAGCCTTTCCAGCCGGTCTGCGACGTCAGGACCTACATCCCCGGCGTGGAGGATGACGTCGACGCCGGCGAAGACCTCATCCAGCTCGGGGTGGTAGAAGCCGTGGGTATCGGAGACGATGCCGACGCGCATGGGGCGGAGAAAGCCGAGGAGTTGAACCGCGGCAGCCTACCTACGGCCTGCTGGCGAATGCCCGCGCCAGCGGATGAAGGTTCAGCGCTCTAGCGGAGCGTGACGCGGAGCCCCAGGCGCAGCTTCTCCAGCCGGGGCCCGTGACGGACCGGGTCGCCCTGGACATCGGCCCACGTGACGACCGGTACGCTGATGATCGGCGCCAGCTGGTACGAGGGACGGCTGAACTCGATGCCCGCGCGGACCCACCCGACGCCGCTCCGGATGCGGTCGGCTTCGACCTCCTCGCTCAGTTCGGCGTCGTTCCCGCTGGCGAGGCCGTCGGTTTCGAGGATCGTATAGTCCCCGGCTTCGGCCACGAGGCCGAACGAGAGGCGGCTTCCTGCCGGGTCGAACAGCACGTTGTAGCCGAGCGAGCCACGCACGGACTGGCCCACGAGGCGAGCCCGTGCTGGGTCGAGCGAGGCCGACACGGTGGGGAACGGACCATCCGGGTACTCGACGTCGACGACGTCCACCGCTGGCGTCTCGTCGCGGAACACGCTGTAGCCCGCGCGCACGCGCCGGATGCCCAGGGTCACGTCGCCCGTGACGGTCGGGGAGAGGGACGTGGTGGAGAGGAACGTGACGTCGGTCTGTCGGAACCCCAGCCCTCCCTCACTGAGCGGGTCGACGGCGACGCGGACGGCGTAGTCCGTACCCTCGTTGTGCCAGTACGGCTTGACGATGACCCAGCTCAGGCCGGTGCGCCCGGCGGCCGTGGCGCCCGAGAGATCTGCCACGAGGGCCAGGTCCACCTGCGGCATCAGCGCATAGTCCAGCCGCGCCGAGAGGGATAGGTCGCTGGGCGCTGGCGTGCCCGGTACGCTCACGAGGTCGCCGTCGCGATAGGAGGCTTCGCCAGAGACCGCAAACCCGCCGTAGAACGCGCGCCGGGCAGTCTCTCCGCCGTACGACGGATCGAGCGTCTGAAACTGTGCCTGCGCGGGGGCCGCCAGCGTGAGGGCGGCGAGCGCTCCACAGATCACGGTCCGGGTCATGGCGAAGGGCATCTGCGAATACCACAATACGGGGGTGTATCCATCTGGCGCAAGGGCCGTCACAGAATCGGGCGCCTTTCTAGCCCCTCATTGTAGCACCGGCAGGTGTCACAGCTCGAATGTGGATCCTGGCGCCAGCACGTGCGCGTCACGTCCCGACTGGCGAACGCGCTCGGCGAAGGCGTCCGGATCCACCTCGATGAGCGGAAAGGTGCCGTAGTGCACGGGGATGACGACCTTCGGATCGAGGTCCTCGATCGCGCGCAGCGCCTCGTCCGGTCCCATCGTCAAGTCGTCGCCGATGGGGAGGAACAGGAGGTCGATGTCGTGTTCCTGGCCGGTCCAGGCCATCTCGGCGAAGCGGCACGTGTCGCCGGTGTTGTAGACCGTCTTCCCCTCGGCGTGGAGCAGGAAGCCGCCTGCGAGTCCTCCGTAGGTCCCGTCCGGGAAAGAGGAGGAGTGGCGCGCATACGTGTTGGTCACGCGGCCCCAGTCGAAGTCCCACGCCCCTCCGGTGTTCATCGGGTGGATGGACTCGTGACCGGTCTTCTCCTTGACGTACGTCACGAGGTCGTACTGCCCGACGAGGAGCGGCTCCGACTGCTCGATCAGGGCCTCCGTGTCGCCGTAGTGATCGAAGTGCGCGTGTGTGAGCAGGATCACGTCGGGCGACAGGTCCTCGACGGCGACGACGCCCTCGCAGTGCGGGTTGTCTGAGATGAAGGGGTCGAAGAGGAGCGTCGTCCCGCCCGTCTCGATCTGAATGGCGGAGTGTCCGTAGTAGGTGACAGTCATGAGGGAGGTGGAGAGGGCCACCGGGTACGTTGGCGCCTCTCCGCCGGGTCCCCCAAATGGAGCCTAGAACGGGGGCTGGATGGCCCGCCCGTCGCCGTCGCCTCCCGGCGCGGGCTTGACGATGCGCCGCTGCCCGCCGCGCGGTGCCTGCTGCCCACTCCGGGGCGCCTGCCGCTGGCGCTCGGTCTGGCCGGTGCCCCTCGGGGCGTTGCTCCGCTGGCGGTTGCCCTGCGGGCGGGAGCCGCCAGCGCGGCCGGCATTCTGTGCCTCGCCAGCAGGCAGGAACTGCCGGGGGATGCGTGGCTCCTCGGCGAAGCGGCCGCGGTCGTCGAGGCGCACCCAGGTGGCCGGGAGCTCGTAGAGGTAGCGGCCGACGCCCCACTGGACCGCCGCGCGCTTCATGCTACCCGACAGGCCGCCCTTGACGGCCTCGACCTGCGAGTTATCGGCGCCGTCCCACTTGGTGACCCAGTCGGCGCCCAGCGGGTTGCCGCTGGCGTCCTCGCGCTCGACGCGGATGGAGATGCCGCAGAGGACGCCGCCGCCGGGCCCCTCGCGGAACTCATTCCGCCAGTCGGCCGGCCCGCAGACGTCGTCGAAGCGCTGCTGGACCGCGCGGCTGGTGAGGTAGGCCATCGCCAGGCCCTTGGACTTGTCACGCGTGGTGGCGCCTGGCTTCCACTCGACGTCAGAGGCGGGGAAGGGAGCGGCGAGACGGGCGAGATCGGAGGCGCGCATGGGATCGGTCGGAGTGCTGACCAGCAAGATGCAGGATGTCTGTGACGCCCGAGTGTCATACGTCAGATCGTCGCGAGTGGCCGTTAGCCTGCGCCATCGCGGCTCGGAAGAGCGCTCGAGCATGAGGCACGCATGAAAGGCCGTACACTTCTCCACCACGGAACGGTCTTCGCGCGTCCTGTGTGCGAACGGCCTGTCCTGACATGATGAACCTGACTCCCACGTTCCACCGGCCTCGACGCCGACGACTGCGTGCGACCGTGCGTCGTGCTCGGCGGAAGGCGGCCGTCGTTACCGGCGCGGGCCTGCTGGCGGCGGGAACGGGCATCACCGTGGCGCCTGCACTCGTCGGACCGTCCGATGCCCCGAACGTCGAAGCGCGCGTCGAGGTCGAGCGTCCACGGGCAGTCGTGCCTCCGCCCACGTCCTCAGTGAGCCTGGCCGAAGACACTGAGGTCCAGCTGGCGCCAGCAGTGGAGCCTGTACCGGTAGCCGACCCTGCGCCAGCGGAGGGAGAGTCCGTCCCCGGTGGCCTGGCCAGCTACTACGGTGCTGAGCTGGCGGGCAACCCGACCGCCAGTGGGGAGCGGTTTGACCCGTCCGCGCTGACGGCAGCGCACCGGACGCTCCCGTTTGGAACGCGCCTCCGCGTGACGCATGCGAGGACCGGCGAGAGCGTGGTCGTTCGGATCAACGACCGAGGGCCCTTCCACGGCGATCGCGTAATCGATCTGTCGAAGGCCGCGGCGGACGCCATCGGCCTGACACGTAGCGGAACGGCCCAGGTGGAGATCGAACGGCTGCCCGCTGGCGCGCGAGGCTAGAGCGCTAGCCGCTGGCGCAGCGCATCCACGTCCACATTCCCCGGTGTTCCATCACCCGTGTACGAGGCCAGGGCGCCAGCGGGGTCGGAGACGGTGAGCGTGTCGAGGGATGTCCCGACCGACCGGTAGGCGTCGCGAAAGGGCGTTCCGGATTCGACCTGTCGAAGAGCTTCGGCGGTGGCGAACAGGTCTGGGGAGAGCGCAGCCTGCATCGCCTCGGCCTGCCATGCGACGCCTGGCAGAACGGCCGCGACGGCTGTCACCAGGTCCTGCGTTGCCAGTACAGCGCGCATAGTGGCCTCCTTGGTGAGTTGGAGGTCACGGTGGTAGCCGCCGGGTAGGTTGGCCGGGAGCGTCAGGAGCAGGTGGAGCTCAGCCGTGAGCCGGTGTGCCGTCGCGCGCGCCAGTTCCAGCACGTCCGGGTTTCGTTTCTGGGGCATGATGGACGAGCCTGTTGTGTGCTCGACCGGCAGCCGGACGAACCCGAACTCGGCCGTGGCGAACAGGGCGAGGTCGCTCGCCAGCCGGTTCAGCGTCAGCCCGAGCTGGACGAGGGCATGGACGGCGTCGGCTTCGAGCTTGCCTCGCGACAGCTGGACGGCGGCGATGGCCTGCACGCGGTCGAACCCGAGTCTCTGGGCGACTGCGTCGCGCGGTAGGCCGAGGACGGGAACGCCGTACCCCGCGGCGCTTCCCCACGGCGACGTGTTGGCCCGCTGGCGTGCGGCGTCGAGCGCGTCCAAGTCGTCCGCCAGCAGGTCCGCGTAGCCGGCCGACCACACGGCGACGGTCGTCGGCATGGCGCGCTGGCCGTGGGTGTAGCCCGGCATGAGCAGCGCCTGCCCTCGCTCGGCGTGGTCACAGAGCGCGGCGCCGGCTTCGCGGGCTCCGCTGGCGATGGAGGCCAGCGCATCGCGGAGCCACAGCCGGAGCGCCACGAGGACTTGGTCGTTGCGCGACCGGCCGGCGTGGATCTTCTTGCCTGCACTCCCGAGTCGGTCCGTCAGCAGGCGCTCGATGACGGTGTGCATGTCCTCGTCCTCGGGTCGGACGACGACGTCGCCGGACGCCCACGCGCTGCGGATCGCGTCGAGCGCGGCGTCGATCTCCGCGACCTCACCCTGGGTCAGCACCTCAATCTGGCCGAGGGCCCAGGCGTGTGCCCGTGTCCCCTCCAGATCGTACGGAAGGAGGATCGTATCCCACCGCCAGTCCTCTCCGACGGTGAAGCGGGTGACCCAGTCGTCGGCCGCGGTTCCTTTGTGCCAGATCGGGGTGTTATCCACGGGGTTGTCCACGATGTGGAGAGTCGGGGGAGGCGAAGTAGCGGCGGGCGATCTCGGTGTAGACCTCGACGGCGGCTTCGAGTTGGCCGACGGTCACGTGCTCGTCGGGCGTGTGGGAGAGCTCGCTTCGGCCCGGCCCGATCTTGACGGCGGGTACGTCGGAAAGGAAGATCCAGTCCGAGGCCGTCGGGCTGCCGAAGGGCTCCGCGTCGCGACCGAGCGCGCGGAGCGCGGACATCGTGGCGACGGCTACCGGGGCATCCGCAGCGGTCGCACAGGGCACGAGGCGCTGCGAATAGATCTCGACCGCGCTCTCCAACGCGTCGCCGATCAGGGCGGCCAACTCGGGGTGCGTGTAGGCTGGCGTCGACCGCACGTCCAGCGTGACCCGGCAGCGGTCCGGAACGACGTTCTTGGCCGTCCCACCCTCGATCAGCGTCGCCGTGGCCGTGGGGCGCCCTAGGAGGGGATCGGCCTTCTCGAACGCCAGTTGGTCGAGCGCCAGCAAGTCACGTGCAGCCACAGTCAGGGCGTTCTCGCCCAGGTGCGCGCGCGCTGCGTGTGCCGTCCGCCCGTGTGCAGTCGCTTCCAGGATGAGCAGACCCTTCTGTGCGAGGCACGGGCGGAGCTCGGTCGGCTCGCCGACGAGGGCGGCGGAGACCTCGGGCAGCGCATGGCCAAACACGTCGCGGCGCATCGACTCCATGCCGTTGTAGTCACCGCCCGTCTCCTCGCACGCCGTCAGCGCCACCACCAGGCGCCCCGCTGGCGGCGGGCGCCAGCCGGCCCGCGCCAGCGCGGCCAGCGCGGAGAGCATCGCCGCCCCGCTGGCCTTGGCGTCCACCGCGCCACGCCCGTAGATCCGGTCGCCGCCGCGCGTCGGCTCGAACGGGGGATGCGGATGGGTCTCGCTCGGCGGGACCACGTCGAGGTGCGAGCACAGGAGGAACAGGTCGGCCTCGCCGTCGCCCAGGCCGACCCACACGTTGTCGTCGTGCCGGCCTACGTCGAGACCCGCGTCACGCGCCCAGGACTCGACATAGTTCGCCGCCTCGGCCTCCTGATGGCTGAGCGACGGAATGCGGACGAGGTCGGCGTGGAGGTCGAGAACCGTCATGGCATCGGGCCGAGGATGTCGCGCTCTGGATCGAAATCGCCGAGCCCGAGATCCGCTGGCGCGAGGCCTGCGTCGTCGGCCTCGTAGAGCAGTAGGCCCACGATCTCGAAGAGAGCGACGGCACGCGCTCGGTCGGTGTCGGTCGCACCCGGCGCCCGGGCGTCGGCGCCAGCGGTTCGGGCCTTCTGGCGGAGCCCGCTGGCGAAGGCTGTGAGGCACCGGGCGTGAGCGTCGGGCATAGCTACGGTGTGATGGTGGTCCCGGCCGTGGCGTCGGCGAGGTCGGATGGGCCGCAGACACGGACCGCGCGGACGCCCCGGTCGAGGGCGGCCTGTGCGACGGCCATCTTGGGTCGCATGCCGCCCGCGATCCAGCCCTCCGCGATCCCGGCCTCGATGTCTGACGTGGTGAGGCCAGACAGGAGAGAGGCGGGATCCTCAGCATCGCGACGGACGCCGCCCGCGTCGGTCACGAGGTCCAACCGAGAGGCACCGATCGCTGCCGCCAGCTCGGAGGCGACAGTGTCGGCGTTGACGTTGTAAAGCGCGCCCACGTCGTCGGCACAGACCGTCGCCACCACCGGCACGAACCCGCTGGCGAGCAGCGACGCCAGCAGGGCCGGGTCGACGCGGTCGATGTCTCCGACGTGGCCGAAGTCGATCGCCTCGCCGTCGATCTCGCGCGGCGGCCGGCGGTGGACGGACACGAGCCCGCCGTCGGCTCCGCTCACGCCGACGGCCCGGACGTCGTGCGCCCGCGCCGAGGCCACGAGCCGAGCGTTCAACTCGCCTCGGAGCACGTAGAGCGCCACGTCCAGGTCGAGGTCCGTCGTCACGCGACGCCCCGCGACGATCCGGGGCTCGTGCCCGAGCCTCCGTGCCAGCGCGGTCGTCTGCGGACCGCCTCCGTGCACCACCACGGCCCGCTGGCGGTGCGCCGCGATGCTCTCCCAGACCGCGGTCACGGCCACCGGGTCGGCCAGGATCGCGCCACCCAGCTTGACGACGACGGCCGATTCGGTTCGAAGTTCGTGGTTCAGGGGTCGCATGCGTCGAGCGGCTATGCCGGGGCCGACGAACCGTGAACCTCGACCCCTGAACCCTCTACATCCCACACCCACTCCAGGATGGCTTTCTGCGCGTGGAGCCGGTACTCCGCCTGCAGGAGATGAGCCGCGCGGTCGTCGTCGAGTACGTCGCCATCGACCACGACGCCGCGACGGACGGGCAGGCAGTGCATGAAGTGGGCGCGGTCGGTCCGCGTCATGTCGCCGGGCGTGATGCGCCAGCTGGCGTTGGCCGCCCGCTGCGTCGCCTCCAAGTCGGGATTGTCATACACGGCGGATCCGCTCCAGGACTTCGCGTAGACGATGCGCGCACCCGCCAGCGCAGCCTCTTGGTCGGCCGACTCGGTGATGGAGCCGCCGGTCCGGGAGGCTACCTGGCGGGCGAGGTCGAGGACATCCGTGCCGAGGCCGAAGCCATCCGGCCGGGCGACGATCACCTCCATACCCAGACGGGCTGCCATCAGCAGCGCCGAGTTGGGGACGGCGCGAGGCAGCGGCTTGGGATGGGGCGCCCACGACAGCACGAGCTTCTGGCCCCGAGGCGCGTCGAGGAGGTCCGTGACCGCCGCGGCATCGCCGAGCTCCTGGCACGGATGCCAACGGGCCGACTCCAGGTTGATGACGGGCACGCTCGACGCGGCGACGACGGCTCGGAAGGCGCGGTCCTCCTGGTCGGCGTCGTAGTCGGAGAGGGTCGCGAACGTCCGGACGCCGAGGGCGTCGGCGTAGCGGCTGAGGACGCCGAAGGCCTCGCGGACGTGCTCGGCGGCGGCACCGTCCATCGTCACGCCGTCGCGCGTTTCGAGGCCCCACGTTCCCGATCCCGGCGTGAGCGTGACGGCGTGCGCCCCGAGGTGGGCCGCGGCGAGGTCCATCGACGCCCGCGTCCGCAGCGACGGGTTGAAGAAGACGAGCCCGAGCGCCTTCCCGGTGGCCGCCTGCGTCCACGCGCGGTTTCGCCGGTGCCAACGGGCCCGGTCCAGGCACGCCTGCCACGTCGCATCGTCGAGGCCGGTCCAGGAGGTGAGGTGGTTCATGGTGCTGCGTGAGGGGATGGTTCCTGACGGGGAGTCGTGGTCGACATCACGCGTCACTCAACACCGCCGCTAGGTGGCCCAGGACCTCATCGATCTCCGCGTCGGTGATCGTGAGCGGCGGCATGAAGCGCAGCGAGTCAGCGCGCTTGGCCGTCCCGACGATCACGCCCGCCTCCCGGAGTGCATCGCGGACGCCAGCAGCAGGGCGGTCGAGCGACACGCCGATCAGGCACCCGCGCCCTCGGACCTCGGTCACGCCGTCGATCTGTTCCAGCCCCTCCGCCAGCCGGTCGAACACCGCCACGGCCCGGTCCATCAGCCCCTCGTCGACCAGCTGGCGCAGCGTGGCGCGAACCGCCGCCATCGCCAGCATGCCCCCGCCGAAGGTCGTCCCCTGGTCGCCGGGCTTGACGGTCGCCGCGATCGTGTCGCGCACGAGCACCGCCCCGACCGGGACGCCCGCGCCGAGGCTCTTGGCGAGCGAGATCAGGTCCGGCGTCACGCCGACGTGCTCGCCGTAGGTAAACGTGCCGGTCCGCCCGACGCCCGTCTGCACCTCGTCGAAGATGAGGATGGTGCCCGTGTCGTCGCACAGCTGGCGGAGCGCCTGGTAGAACGTCGGGAGCGCCTCGGTGATGCCGGCCATCGACTGCATCGGCTCGACGATGACGGCCGCCACGTCCTGCCCGGCGAGTGCCTCCTCGACGGCACCTTCCCACCCGAAGGGCACCCACGTGGTCTCGGGAAGGATGTCCCGGTATGGCGCGTGGTACGTGTCGCCGTAGGTCGCCGCGAGCGCGCCGAGCGTCCGCCCGTGGAAGCCGCCGCTGAACGCCACGACGCGGCTCCGGCCGGTGACCGCCCGCGCCAGCTTGAGCGCCGTCTCGTTGGCCTCCGCACCCGAGTTGCACCAGAACACGCGGTCCAGCTCCGCTGGCGCCAGGTCGACGAGGGCCTGCGCGGCCTCGGCGCGGACCGGGCTGTAGACGGCGTTGGAGTAGAACATCAGCTCGCCGGCCTGCTGGCGGACCGCCTCGACGACGCACGGCGGGCAGTGGCCGAGGAGGGCGACGCAGTGGCCGCCGTAGACGTCCAGGTACTCGCGGCCGTCGACGTCCCACACGCGCGTGCCGTCGCCGCGGACGAGCGCGACGGGCGGCTTGGAATACGTCGGCAGGGTGACCGTGTCTTCGAGGGCGAGCCAGTCGGTGGCGGTTTCGATCATGGGAGCAAAGGGATGGAGCGGCGGAAGGCCTCCGCCAGCGGAGACTCAGGCGGGCTCGGGCACGCCGACGCCGGGCAGCAGCCCGAGCGCCTCGGGCCAGCCGAGCGCGAGGTTGAGGTTCTGGACCGCCTGGCTGGCGGCACCTTTGAGGAGGTTGTCGAGCGCGAAGCCGACCACCAGGTGGCCGTCCCGCTCCACCCAGCCGATGTCGCAGAACGGCGTTCCGGTCGTTGGCAGGAGTTCGGGAAGCGCACCGGGCGAGAGGCGAACGCACGGACGACCCTGGTAGGCCGTCTCGAACGCCGCGGTGACGTCCGCCAGCGGGGCGTCGGCGGCGACCTGGGCGGTGCCCCAGATGCCGCGTGTCCATGGGCCGGAGACCGGGACGAAGTGAACGGCCGCGTCGGGGCCGAGCGTCTCCCGGACTTCGGCGAGGTGGCGGTGGGCCAACACCTTGTAGGCGCGCACGTTGCCGTCGCGACGGGGGAAGTGGGTCGTGGCGGAGGGCCGGGCGCCGGAGCCGGACGCGCCCGTCAGCGCCGTGACGTGAGCCTCGAACGGACCCAGCAACTCGCGCAGCGGCCACAGCGCCAGCGTGATCCCCGTCGCGAAGCAGCCGGGGTTGGCGACCAGCGCCGCGCCCTCGACCCGCTGGCGGTTGACCTCGGCGAGCCCGTAGACCGCCGACCGCATCGCGCCGGGATCAGGATGCTCCAGCCCATAGACGGCCTCGTAGGTGTCGAGCACGTCGAGCCGGTGATCGGCGGAGAGGTCCACGATGAGGTTTTCGAACCCCGACTGGCGGAGGCCCTGGACCGCGGCGGCTCCCTGGCCGTGCTCCGCACAGACGAACGCCACGTCGAACGCCTCCGGGTGGAGGTCCGCTGGCGCCGTGTACGTCAGGTCGGTCTGGCCGCGGAGGCGCGGATGCGTGGCGTGGACCGGCGCGCCCGCCTGACTTCGGCTGGTGACCGCGACCGGCTCGACGAGGGGATGCGCCAGCAGGAGCGCCAGCAGCTCGCCGCCGGCGTAGCCGGCACCGTGGAGGACAGCGGCTCGGGTCATGAGGTCGAGGGAAGCGCCCGCCGAGGGCCGTTGAAGGTGGGGAGCGGGCTCTGCGCCTCGGCCCACGCCTTCCGCTCGCCCACGTCCTCGGCCACCAGGGCCGAGAGGGCGTCGGGCTCGGAGCGCGCGTTGACGGCGGGTACGCCGAGGGCCGTCTGGATGTACCGCTTGCCCACGTCGGTGTCGGTCGCCGGGCCTACGACGACGCCGATCTCCGCCCGGTACCGCGTGCGGAACAGCTGGTCGCAGGCCCAGACGCCCGCCAGGTCGGCCGCCGCCAGGACGTGCGTGGCCGTGAGCCGCTGAAGCTCCATGTCTTCCAGAATCTGATCGACGCCGTACGGGCCGATCACGCCGTCACCCAGCTCCAGGACGAGCACGTCGGCTGGTGCCCCGGTGGCCCCGGCCGCTTCGTTGAGGTGCGCGATGATGCCCTTGGCGATGGGCACCATGTCGCGACCCGTCGTGGCGACGGCGCCGGCCTCGATGAAGCTGGCAGTCACGATGGCGCCCTCGGCTTCCATCGCGCGCACGTCGCGCTGGAGCGCGGCGCCCGTCAGCTTGGCCGCGCCGACGCGAAGGCCGAGGCGCGTGAGGCCGGCCACCAGGGCTGCTGCGGCGAACGTCTTGCCGGTGTTCATCGCGGTCCCGGACACCATCACGAGCGGCGCCGACTCCGCCAGCGTCTCGACGGGCTCGATCGCGGCGTCCTGGATGCGCGCGTGGCGCGGCGGGTCGCCGACGAGCACGGCACCGAGGACTTCGATCCGGAGGGCAGGCCCGAGGTCGGGGTGCGGGGCAGCCACCTTGCCGAGAATGCCGCCCAGGTTCTGGATGTGGAGGACGTCGCCGGGGGCGATGTGACGGGGAATCCGTCCGGAGTAGCCCTTCAGCGCCTGTCGCTCGCCCAGGGCGCCGACGAGCGTCTGCCCCTTCTCGATGCGTCTGAATATGCCGTCCGCCCCCTCGACGTGGTTGTACACGTCCTTGTCGTCGAGCACGCGCGCGGCGAGGCAGTACCCCTCCTCCGCGACGACGTACGGCGAGACCTGGACCTCGTGCGTCAGCCCACACGGACCCGCGCTGCTGGCGACGTGGTCGACGGTGTGCGTCGTGATCGTTCGGGTGGGCATGGCGGGTGGTTTCGTGAGTCGCAGTGCGTGATGGTGCCCCGGGTTGCCGTCACGCAACATGAGACACGTAACACGATTAGGACGGGGTGTCTCCAGATCGGGCAGCGAGGCGTGCTTGCAGCCCGTAGATCTGAGCGAACCCTTCAGCATCGCGCCCCGACCACAGGGCGTGGTCCTCGCCGTACCGCGCAGCGCCCGCGTCGAAGAGCGAGTGCGGCGACGTCGCCCCGAGAACGGAGATCGCTCCCTGGCGCCAGCGGACCGCGACGGTGCCGGTGACCCGACGGTTGGCGCTGTCCAGGAACGCCTCCAGGTCGCGGCAGATCGGGTCGAAGAACTCGCCCTCGTGGACGAGGCGCCCGTAGAGGTCGCCGAGGGCAGCGACCTGCACCAGTTGGTGCTGGGTCAGTGCCAGCTTCGAGAGCTCCCGGTGCGCCGCGATCAGCGTGAGCGCTCCCGGTGCCTCGAACGCGATCCGCCCCTTGATTCCCAGGATCGTGTCGCCCACGTGGATCCCGCGCCCGACGCCGTGCGTGGCTCCCTCCCGGTTCAGCCGTTCCACGAGCGAGACCGGGTCGAATGTCTCTCCGTCGATGGCCACCGGCACGCCCGCCTCAAACCGGAGCGCCAGCTGGCGGCCGTCGGCCGGCGCCTCCGCTGGCGTGACGGTGTCCGGCCACGCCGACTCCGGCAGGACACCGTCGGTGTGGTGCGTCTCCTTGCCGCCGATCGTCGTGCCCCAGAGGCCGCGGTTGACCGAGTACTCCGTCGTCTTGGCCTCGACCGCGAAGCCACGCTTTTCGAGGAATACCGTCGACGCCTCGCGCGACAGCGCCAGCGTGCGGATCGGCGTCAGCACCTCCAAGTCATCCGCCAGCAGGCGCAGGGCTCCGTCGAACCGGATCTGGTCGTTGCCGGCACCCGTCGATCCGTGGGCGACTGCGCCCACACCCAGCTGGCGCGCGGCATCGGCGAGCGCCTCCGCCTGGACCACGCGCTCCGGCCCCACGCAGAGCGGATAGACGCCGCCCCGCAGCACGTCGCCCTTGACGAGGTACTGGAGCACGCGCTCCCACAGCACTGCCCGCGCGTCGACGAGCCGGTGGCTGCGGGCGCCCAGGTCGGCCGAGCGAGCGGCGATCTCGGCCGTCTCGACCTCGGAGAACCCGCCCGTGTCGACGGTGACGGTGTGGACATCGCGCCCGGTCTCCTCGCGGAGGTAGGGGACGCAGAAGGACGTGTCGAGGCCACCGGAGAAGGCGAGCGCGATGGAGGACGGCATGGCACGGGCAGAAACGAAAAACGCCGACTCGGGAAGAGCCGGCGTTCGGAGGAGGTCGATCCGCTGGGGTGATTAGCGGGTCTGTCCACAGCCTAGGCTCCCGGACCGGCAGGCCGGTCGGCGTCGAGGACGTCGGGAGCGGAACAAGGCGGACACTGGCTGAACGGATCGGACACCCTAGAATAGAGCGCCAGCGGGGTTCGCGTCAACGGGTGCTGGCTCTGGGAGCGCTTCCAGCTCGGTCGTGAGGCTGTGCTTAACGGTCCGTTCACGCAGGTCTACAGGTGTCTCGGCCTTCCGGAAGCGAACACGTTTGCCCGCTGGCGTCAGCCGGTCGCCTCAGGCGGCCTGCCGAAGACGGGCGTAGTCGAGCCTGTAGCGCGGGTCGTAGGCCCCCGCGGCGTGGCGCTCGCAGCAGGTGCCACAGGCGGTGGGCTTCTGCGGACGCCGGGACCGGTGGTAGACCTCGCCACACGACGGGCACGTGGCCGAGAATCCGGCGGTGCCGCGAAACGGACCGGGCGTCTGCCCGCCGTCCCAGACGACGCGCCCGGACTGCTGGTGGACTACCCTCAGATAGGCCGGAAGGCCGGCCTCGTGGCACGCCCGGCATCGCCGCGGGTGGACCGGCTGGCGGTACATGTCGGCGCAGCCCTCGCACGAAGGGCAGGTAGCCCGGTACGGAGCGCCAGGATCGCTCGGGAGCGATCCCTGGTAGAGACGCTCCGGGGAGGCGCCGCAGGCATCCGCGATTTGCTTCCACGGCCCGTCGTGGGCGGTCTTGCCGCGGATCTCCAGGTCGATCGCGTGGGCGATTTCGTGCCGGATGGTGTCCTCTACGTCACACGACGGTAGCACGCGAACCAGTCGGGCCGAAAGTGTGATCCGCCTCGACTCTGGGTGGCACGCCCCCAGGCGAACTCGCGCTCGGTCGAACCCAAATGTCCAGCCGCGGTCCGCCAGCGGGGCCCCGAGTACGTGCTGACCTAGCTCGTCGAAGAGGCCCAGCGCGAGCGAACGAGTCTCCGGGAGGGTGGGCACAGGCTGACGCGGTGGGAAGACGGTCCGCGCGCCTTGTGTGGGGACCTGAGGCCACCGGGGTGGACGCGCAGACTCAGGCATCGAGGACAGCCAAGAAGCACGGTGCCCTCCACGTCCGCCTAGGAGGAGTGTCCTGTGCGCACAGGACAAATCTCCAAATCCTCCGTCCGAGTTCAGGACGGAGGCCGGAAGCCGTTGTCCCACGCCCAGGCGATGGCCTCGCGGCTCGTCGAGACCTGGATCTTGTGATAGACCGTCGTCAGCGTGTTGCGGACGGTGCTCTCGGAGACGAACAGCGTCTCGGCGATGGCGCTGTTTGAGAGGCCCCGCGCGAGAAGCGTCAAAACATCTTGCTCGCGTTCGGTGAGGGCGTTCAGCGGATCGGCCGATGTGTTGGGAACCACGTACCACCGGCCCTCTCCTCGGGCGATGGCCCGGATGGCTGTGACCAATTCGGACTCGTCTTTGTCTTTGGTCACGTACCCCGCAGCGCCGGCATCAAGGAGGCCTCGGACGAACGCGTGTCCCGTGTACGCAGTGAAGGCCAGAATCCGCGTCGAGGACTCCCGAAGCGCGCCGGCGACCTCCACTCCGGATCCGTCTGGCAGGTCCACGTCGAGGACCATCACGTCGGGCTTGAGTTCGTTCGCCAGCCGGAGTGCGTCTTTTGCTGTGGCGGCCTCGCCCACGACTTCCAGGTCGTCCTCAACGTCCAGCGACCTTTTGACGGCCGACCGAATGGTGGGGTGGTCATCCACGAGGAGCACGCGGACAGGCGGGCGGGCAGCATCAGACATGGTCTCGACCTGGTAACGTTTCCGATCTGGTGTACGCTACCATCAATCACGCCATGTGGAAAGCCTATGTGCATCAAGCTCTGCCGGTCTCCGGTACGCCCGCTGGCGCATCTCGACCTTGCCCTGGGAGTTGAGGCTCGATGGTTGAAAAATGGTACGCTCGCCGATGCATCCGCAATCCGCTGGCCTGGTGACGCCCGCTGGCGCTTGGCCAC
>JBCDLV010000032.1:0-16957 GCA_038744895.1 Bacteroidota bacterium
ACGTTCTCCTGCGCGACCGTCAGCTCGATGTTGCCGACCGCGACGTTGCGAATGAGCGCCTCGCTCGTGGTGTCCACCTCGACCACCTGGATCTCTCCCGTAATGCGGTCTTCCAGCTCGACCAACCGTCTGACGTAGGGATCATTCTCCGGTAGGAACACCTTCTCCCCTGCGAGATCTGCCGGCTGGCGGATGGGTCGCGCCTGAATGGAGATCGGGTCCATGGCTTCATCGCCAGTGATCTGCTCAGAGCGCTCGGCGATGGCTGCGGGAATGTCCGGCACGTCGACTCCCGTCGTGTCCAGCTCTTCTGTCGCCTGGACGACGAACGGCTGGGTCTGGTACAGGTCCGCGGTGAACGCAAAGCGCGCGGTGTCCTCTTCGACCGGTTGGAGGCGAGCTGCTGCCACGTCGCCGGCCCCTGAGTTCAGGTAGAACAGGATCGAGTCCCGAGGCACGACGCGAATCTGAAACACGATGTCCTGCTCTTCAGCGAAGTCCTGGAGCAACTCGTACTCGAAACCAAACGGCTGCCCGCGATAGAGGAAGTAGCTCGTGGACGTATAGGCCGTCAGGGCAACGAGCGTATCCCGTTGGAGGATCGTGCCGAGGTCTCGCTCGATCGGGTCGGGGATGACCACGCCCGGTGCGTCCGGGTTTGCCGCGGAGCGGATGGCGGCGAGGGAGAGCCCTCCGACGACCAGCAGGACAATCAGAACAACAGACTTGCGAAGCATGACGAGAACAAGAGAGATAGGCCCTTGTCCTACGGTCACTTGCGGGACGAGGTCCGATTCCTAACGCCCTTACCGGAGCTTCGCATACCGGCGTCAGCGCCCAGACATGACGCTCACGAGGGCGCGGATCATCTCGGCCTGCGCCTCCCGGTGGCCATGCTGAGCCTCCACGTTGACGTAGGGGCGCTCGTTCTGAGCCGCCCACACGGACAACGACCCATCGTCCGTCGCCGCCGTGTTGTCTTGCAACACGGCGTTGTAGTCGAGTGCGACGAGGGCGTCGTAGAGGTCTCGGTCCGTGACGAAGAAGAAGTCGTCGGGATCGCTGCCCGCATGCACCGTGACCGCCTCGGCATCGGACTCGTACGTCCCGCCCGGAAGGTAAGAGTCCGCAGAGTACCGCTCGTCGGTGTTGTTGTGGAGCGTGACCACGACCTCCGCCGCGTCAAGCCCGGTCTGGGTGAGCACATGGTCCGCCAGCTGGCGCATGGCCTCGACGCACGCGTCCGGCACGGGCGTCTCGGACAGTGCGTCGAGCGTCCGCTGAAGGCCGGCGGCCGTAAACATGCGGTTCGGATCGGCCTCGCAGGTTCGGCCGCCATCGACCTGGAAGGACGCGTTGCGATCACCCGTGTGGACCAACTCCACGACCACGCCGCCCGTCTCCGCGGCGACCTCCAGGGCAGCGTCCATGGACGTGTCCTCGTTGTCGTGCAGGTTCACCGCCCAGAACGCCGGATCCCCGCCCGCTGGCGCTGGGATCGTATGCGTGAGCACGGCCACCGACAGCGAGCCGACCGGGACGACCACGGTATCGACACGGACCTCCGCCGGGGTCAGGTTGGAGTCTGCGCGCCGCTGGCGCTCGTCGGGGCTGTCGGCAGGTTGGGCACACGCCGACGTGGCGATGGCGAGCAGCAGAGCGAAACGCATGGATGACGAGATCGTAAGACGGGGAGAACGCGGGCGCCGTGGGCCTGGTGCACCGTTACAGGATGAACTCCAGCACGAGCGGCAGCACGTAGAAGAGGCCTGCGATGTAGGCGATCGCATAGAGGCGGTTCTTGAAGGCGACCTCACCGACCCACTCGGCCATCCGGATGGGGATGTTGCGCAGGAGGGGGATCGGGTAGATGAGCCCGATGCCGAACACGTTGAACAGCGTGTGGCAGAAGGCCACCGTGAGCCCGGCGGCGGCGGCGGGCTCTCCCGAGGCGACGGCCACCAGGGCTGCTAGAACAGCCGTCGCGGTGGTTCCCACGTTAGCGCCGAGCATGTACGGGAACACGCGCGGCACGGTCAGCAACCCCGCGCCGATCAGCGGGACGACGAGGCTGGTCGAGACCGACGAGGACTGGACCAGGAACGTCAGCAGCACGCCGAAGCCCATCGCCTTGAGCGGATTGCCGAACACGTACTTGTCCAGCACGCCCTCCATCCGCCCCAGCACGAAGCTTTTCAAGACCACGACGAGGTACCGCAGCGCGACGAACAGCAGCAGCAGGCCCACGACCGCCATCAGCCAGGCTGTCTCGCCGAGGGCGCTCGCCAGCAGGCCCGCGACCGCCTCGAAGGGGGTGTCGCCGAGGCCACCGGAGTCCACGCCGGGGATCGTGCCAGCCAGCGCCGTGGCCGGCTTCGAGATGATTCCGAAGGCCAACTCCAGCGGCAGCAGGATCAGGACCGAGAGCCAGTTAAAGAAGTCGTGCACCGTGGCTCCGGCCATGGCCCGGCGGAACTCCTCGGGCCGCGTGATGTGGCCCATCGACACGATCGTGTTGGTCACCGTGGTGCCGATGTTGGCGCCCATGATGACGGGAATCGCGTTGGTCAGGGACAGCGTGCCCGTGGCGACCAAGGTCACGACCAGGGACGTCGTCGTCGAGGACGACTGGACCAGGCTCGTCACGAGGATGCCCGTGATGAGCGCCAGCAGGGGGCTGTCGGTCGCATTCTCCAGGAAGCCCTGCAGATCGAACGTGGTCCCCAGGCCCTTGATGCCGTCGCCCATCAGCTCCAGGGCGACGACGAACATGAACAGGACGCCGAACAGCGCCAGCACGCGGAGCCAGAGCGGGCCGTGCGCGGGCGTGCTCGGGTCTTGATCTATGTCGTCAGCGTCGATGGGCGGGAGGCCCGTCTTGGGGTCGATGTGCTCGTCGCGGTGAGGCGCCGGAATGGCGTCGTCGGTCGTTGGCATGCGGGGTCGACGTGGCGCGGGCCTTACTCCCAGGTCGGCGAGTTGCGGACCTGGTCGAAGGGAAGCGCGACGGCAGAGATGATGTTGGAGAGATGAGACGACGTACGCCCGATCATACGCGCGCCGACCGCCAGCACGACAGCCTCGTTGGAGGACACGTCGTCCGCCGCGGCGAGGCTGCGCAGGAAGTCCGCGACGTTTTGCTTGGTCTGGGTGTGCTCCTCCATGACGCGGCGACCGGCCTGCGCGTCACCGTCGGCAAATGAATGGCGCACGCGAGGAAATGCCGACTGGACCTGATCGCGGATCGGGCGCAGCTCGTTCACGTGGCGCCCCATTCGGGGAGAGTCCGCCAGCTCCGAGGCCTTGGCGATGCTCTTGGCGAGGTCCCCGCACCGCTCCGCGTCCTGCACGATCGATACCAGCAGAAGGCTCAGCGAGGTCTCGACCTTGGGATCTGAGACCATGTGCTCCAGGATGGAGCGCCGGATGGACTGCTCGCGCGCGTTGATGCGATCGTCCTGCTCAGCGAGGTTGACGCGGAGCGCCTCGTTGTCAAGCAGACAGTCCGTTGCCGCGGCGAACATGCCTTCTGCCATATCCAGCATCGCTTCCAGGTCCCTGAGGGCTCGGTCGACCAACGGCGGACGCGAGCCGGTCAGGAAGCTGAAGAAGTTCATAGCGTTGGTCGCGCTGTGCGAACGGGGTACACGGCCTCCCCGCAAGTGTTCGGACGTGCGCGACGCGATCCTCCGCCAGCGGGGTGGGACGCTGAGGGAGAACGACGACGAGGTCCGGGGCCAAGATGGCAGGGCTCGGTTACCTGAGTGTTACGCCCCCGAGGCTTGAACGGCTCGTCACACAGCGGACGCCGAGCGGAGGACATCACATCCGCTGGCGCCCTGCCCCCGCTGGCGAGGTACGGCTACAACGCAGCAGAGACCTGGACCCGCACCGTCTGCACCGCCCGTCCAGACGATGGCGCGCGCCCATCGTAGACCAGCCCTCCGCGCAGGCGCTCGGTGAGGCCAAGCTGCACATCGACGCCCCAGAGCGCCGACGTCCCGCCGCCCCGACCATCCGTCAGCTCGAAGATCGCGAGCCCGCCCTCCCCGCCGCCGCGCAGGGTCACCACCGAAAGCTCCGCCCGCCCTGCCGCTGTGAAGCGGCCGGAGCGCGTCCACCGCACCTCCGCTGGCGCTCGAACCAGGAGCGCTCCGGACGCGCGCGTGCCAGACGCGAGGGCATCCGTTCGATTGGCGACCGTGGGCGCCAGCGTCACCGCGACACGCTCGGAGGGCGTCCACCGCAGGGAGGTTTCCAGCGCCAGGCTGGACAGGTCGAAGGTGCGGCTGGCGAACGCATCCGACAGCACGCGGCGCCGGCTGGCGACCACGCCGAGGCGGCCGCCGACGGTCGCCGCCAGCGGAGCGTAGGCCTCCGCGCGGACCGTGCGCGCCAGCCGCTCCTCGCGGCCGACGGCACGCTGTGCGGTCGCCGTGGTCACGTCAAAGGCGACGCGTCCGCCCCGATCGGCGAGGTCTGGGAAGACCGTCACCTCCTGCTCCAGCCGGAAGCGGCCGTCGAGAGTGCCCGCGTCTCCGACGGTCTGCAACACGGACGGGTCGAGGAGCAGAACGCGGAGCACGTCCCTCTCCCGAGTCCGCTCTCGCACGTCGACGACGGTGCGGAAGGCCAGGGCGCGGAGCAGCCGGCCCGTCAGCGTCTCCGACTCCGTGAGGCGACCGGGACGCAGGTCCAGCCGTGCCCCCACGCCGACGCCCACGGTAGGCAGCAGATCAGTACCCGGGACGAATGTGCGGAGGTAGGTGCCTTCGAGGGGCGTAGTCTCGGGGAAAAACTCGTCCAGCTGGGCCACACCGTCGGGTTCGCCTGCGCGGGGCTCTCCCTCCCCATCGCGCCAGACGAACTCACCGAGGTCCTGCCCGACGAGCACATACGTCTCCTGGAGGATCGGCGCGCGCTCTGTGAGGGCATCGTAGACCAATCGGCCGTCGAGCGCGCCGCCGCCGAGCCCGAGGCGCGATGACAGCCGCAGGGCCACCGACTCCGCGTTCTGGCGCCCCAGCTGGCGGAACGCCTCCTGGTAGGTCTTGCGCCGAACCGCGAGGCGCCCGTCGACTTGGCCGACGCCTCCTCTCGCTCGCCCGGTGGCCTCGACCGTCACGGCGCGGGCGGCGTTCGCCAGCGGCTCCGTACCCGTCGGGCCCAGCGGCTCTGATTCCTGCCTCCACTCCACCGACGTGCCCCCGGACCAGCCTCCGGCGTCCACGGCCAGTCCAGGTCGGACCGAGAGATAGGCGTACGACGCCGTAAGTGCATCGCCCACGGGCGCCACTCCGCCGGTCTGGGTTCTCCGCTCGTGCTCGACCGCGACGCTCGGCTGCACGAGTCCCAGCGCGATCCCGGCCTCCGCGCGCCCTCTGCGGAACTGACCCGTTCCCACAGCCTCGGCCACCGGGCCGGTCCCCCCCGTTTCGGACACGATGCCCTCCGCCTGGAACAGCCGCCCGCCTCCGGTCACGAGCGTCGAGAGGGCTGCACGGTCGGAGCGGAACGCGCCGAGGGCCAGGCGGCCACCGGACACCTCGGCGGTCGCCCCGTCGCGCACCCATCGCAGCGTGGCCTCCCCGGTGGCCTCCCCCAGCGTGTCGGCGTCGAGCGGCGTCCCCGTCCGCGACAGGTTCCAGCGCCGGTTGAAGTCGACGTCGCGCACGCGGTCGAGCGGACGAAACGCGTCGGCTCGGTCTCGCCAGGTGGCCTCGCCGGAGAGCACGCCGCCAGCCACAGGGACCTCCGCCAACCGAATGCCAGCGGTGACCGCGGAGGCCGCATCGTCATCGTCGCCCACGGGCGAGAGAGTGTTTGCATCGTCCACGGACCGCGCCCACTCGCCGAAGGCCTCGACGCCCGCCAGCAGGGGCACCGTCCCGCGCACGTCGAGGAGCGTCCGGCTGGCGGGGCGCGGCAGCAGGCGGCCCGGCACGAAGTCGCCGAGGCCCGGGCCGACGTACTCGTAGAGGATGCCGTTGATGGCACCGCCCACCCTCCGGTAGGTACCTCGGCCGGTACCCAGCCTCGTAAACCGAACCCGGAACACCTCAGCATCGCCGGGCCGCGCGGGCACGAAGATCTGGATGGGCTCGCCGGTCTCGACGGTGTCCCGACGCGTGTAAAGCACCACCGGACTCGACGGGTCGAACGCGACGCCCACCTCGCCCGACACGAGCACATCGTCGTCGCCAGCCCCGCGGAGCAGGTCGAGCTCGACATCTCCGAGCCCGATCTCCGAGAGCGCCGTCAGCCCGTCGGCTTCGCGGTAGAGGCGCACGCCCAGGCGTCCGGGCCTGCTGGCGGCGCCGAGGTCCACATCGAGACCGCTGGCGAGGAGCGTCCGCGTGAAGCCGCCAGCGGTGTACTCGAAGTCCACCGTGATGCGGCTCTCGGCGATGATGAGCGTGGCGGGCGTGAAGGTGACCTCGCCGGTGCCGTAGTCGATGGTGTAGTCGCCCGAGACGCCGCGCGTGAGCCGACGGCCGTCGAGGTAAACGCGCTCGCTGCCCGGCACCACGACCACGAACGCCTCGCCGCGGTCGCCTTCGAGTCGGTACGGCCCCTGCACGCCCTCGATGGCCACCAGATTCTGGCTCCGGAAGCGACCGCGCGTGGCCGAGGCCGACGCCAGAACGCGCCCTCCTCGCACCAGCCCGGTGGCCGGGATCCGAGCGTCCACAACGGCGCCCTGCACTTGGCGCGCCAGCGGGGCGAACACGGAGCCCGTCAGGGCGAGGTCCACGTCTCCGAGCCGCGCCGAGACGCCAGGGCCCTCGACCTCGACGAACACCCGGTCGAGGTCCGACAGCTGGCGCGTGGTGCCCTCGGGCAGGATGGGCGTGTCCTCGTCGGTGAGCGCCGCACGCAGCCGCACGCCCGGTGCTACCTCACCCGCCAGCGACAGGCGAAGCGCGGACGTGACCGACGCGTCTCGGTTGGAGCCTGCCACCACGCCACGCGTGATCGTACCCCGGGTCTGGATGGCAGGCGGCGCACGCGACGGCTGGCGAGGACGGCGGCGCCCCGTGGTGTCGGGCGCGTAGACCGCGCGCAGGGAATCGACGGAAGGCAACCGAGCGCGCACCGGGCCGAGGGCAGGCGCCGGTCGGTAGGCGATGATGAAGAAGCGGAGCGAGTCCGCCGGCGCCAGCTGGAAGCGGCCGGTCCCGTCCAGGCGGTAGGCGGACGGCTCCAACACCACGAACGCCGTGTCGCGGAGCACCGACACCGTCTCCGTCCCTGGCACCGGGCGTGCATCGAGTCGCGCGACGCCTTGACGAGCCGCGAGCGCGAACGTGTCACGCCGGAGACCGTCCTCGCCGATCTGTGCCCGCGCGGGGAGCGCCCAGGCGACGCCTGCGAGCAGGATGGCGAGACGGACCGTCATCGGTGAGGCCTGGGGAGCGAGGCGGGGGGTACCGACGTCGGGCGCGATGGGGCGTGTGCTCGGCGCGAACCTAGCCCGGCCTCGGGTCTGGCGGCAATCCACGCCTGCGGCCCTATCGATCCATGCCGGGCGGGATGGGCACCACGCGAAGCTCCTGGGGCGTCAGGACCGCGAGTCCCTCCGGGACCTCGACCGCAGCCCTCAGCGGTGCCGGAGGAAAGGGTCCGAGTCGCGTCGTCCCACGCCGCGTCAGGCGCACGATGCCGTCCAGACCTGTGACGAGGACACCCGTGGGCGTCGCCTCCACCCGTTGGAGCCGCCCGATGTCTGCGACAGGCAGAGGGGGCCCCATGTCACCGAACCGCTCGATGGGACGGACAGCCGAGCGTCCGGCATCGACCACCCACAGGACGCCGTCGTTGGTCAGCGCGAGGTCTACGGGATCCACCAGCGTGTCGGCGCCCAGCACGCGCTCGACGTCGCCCTCGGCGGAAAGCTGGACGACGTGGCGCCGTCCGTCGTCGATCACGAACAGCGTCCCGTCGGCGCCAGCGGCGACCGCCAGCGGCTGGCCTCGAGCGCCGTCGCGGAGGGCGCCTGCCGGCTGGCGCGTCGGTCGGTCAGGGTCCACGTCCGGCACCACGAAGCGGGCGGCGACACGCCCCTCGTCGGTGAACTGGACCACCTCGCCCGCCGCGCGGTCGGCGACGAAGATCGCCAGCCCGTTCGTCGGGTCCACATCGACCGGGTCGAGGAGCGCCTCGGCGCCGGTCCCAGCGCCTCCCAGCTGGCGCACGACGGCGCTGTCGCGAAAGGCGACGACCGTCGAGGTCCCCGCATCGACGACCCAGAGGGTTCCGTCGTCGCTGGCGGCGAGGGCGACGGCATCGTCCAGGCGAAGGCCACCGGAAGCGGCCACGCCGACCCCGCTGGCGTCCACTCCACTGGCGTCTATACCGCTGGCGTCCACTCCGCTGGCGGCGCAGCCCGCGAGAAACGTCGCCAGCAGGACGACGGACGGCCTCAGCACGGTCACGAGGCGGCCCGCCGCAACCCCTTCTGGCCGATATCGCGGCGGAGCGTCTTGCCCTCGAACTGGATGGCATCGACGCCTGCGTAGGCGGCGTCGAGGGCCTCGGCGAGCGTCGCGCCCCGCCCGGTGATGCCCAGCACGCGCCCCCCGGAGGTCACGACCGCCTCGTCCCGACGAGCGGTGCCCGCGTGGTAGACCTCCGCGTGTGCCTCCGCCGCTTCAAGACCGTGGATCGTCTTTCCCTTCCCGTAGGCCGCTGGATACCCCTCGGAAGCGAGCACGACGCACGCCGCCGCCGCCTCGGCCACCTGGACCTCGACCTCGGACAGCCGCCCGCTGGCGACGGCCTCGAACAGGTCGAGCGGGTCCGACGCCAGCAGGGGCAGAAGCACCTGCGCCTCCGGGTCGCCGAACCGACAGTTGAACTCGACCACAGACGGCGCCCCCTCGTCGATCATCAGGCCCACGTACAGAATGCCCCGGTAGGGCATGCCCTCGGCGCGCATGCCGTCGAGCATCGGGCGGACGATCTCCGCGTCGACCCGCTGGCGGACCGCCTCCGTCACGACGGGGGCCGGGGCATAGGCGCCCATGCCGCCTGTGTTGGGGCCGGTGTCGCCTTCGCCGATCCGCTTGTGGTCCTGAGCCGCCGGGAGGAGCACGTGGGTGTCGCCGTCGGTCAGCACGAACACGCTCGCCTCCTCCCCGCGCAGGAACGACTCCACGACGACCGTGGCGCCAGCGGACCCGAAGGCGTCCGCCTCCAGCATATCGGACAGCGCCGACTGGGCCTGTTCGTGGGTCTCTGCCACCACCACGCCCTTGCCTGCGGCCAAGCCGTCGGCTTTCAGAACCACGGGCAGATCGTGCGTGGCGATGTACTCACGGGCGTCGGCAATGGCGTCGCGCCCGAACGTGCGGCTGTGGGCGGTCGGGACGCCGAACCGCTCCATCGCGTCGTTGGCGAAGGCCTTGGAGCCTTCGAGCCGCGCCGCCGCCTGCGACGGCCCGACCACGGGGATTCCTGCCTCGACGAGGCGGTCGGCCAGCCCGGCCACCAGGGGCACCTCCGGACCGACCACCACCAGATCGACGTCCCGCCGGCGGGCCAGGGCCATGAGCCCGTCGAGATCGTCGGCGGCCACCGGGACGTTCTCGGCCTCGTGGGCCGTCCCGGCGTTCCCCGGCGTGCACAGCACGACCGGCTGGCGGCGGCTTCGACGCAGGGCACGTACGAGCGCGTGCTCGCGACCTCCACTTCCGATGACGAGGACGGTTGGAGCCATGAGGTGGGGTAGGCAGCGGACGGCGGAGCGAATCAATATCGGATGCGTAGACTCGTCCCATCTCGCTCGCACGTCGTGACCTTTCTCGCTGCGGTTCTGGCCGCCGCCCTCGTCCAGGCCTCCCCTGCCGCCGACACGACCGACACGCCAGCGGGTGCCGTCGACGCGCAGGACGAGGCGACGCCAGCGGTACTCGGCGATGAGCGACCGGGGCTCAAGTTCCGCCCGCGCATCGCGCCGTCGGCGCTGTACAACAACAACCGGGGGTTCGGATTCGGCGGAGGTATCGGGATCGAGAACATCGGATGGCCAGGGTCCGATCTCGTGGTGGATGTCCGCCTCGTGCAGAGCCTTCTGGCGGCCCGCACGAGGCTGTACACCGACGACCCGTTCGACTCGCGGCTCTACGGCCTGACCTCCGCGAGCGCCTCGACCACGGACCGGCGGCGGTACTTCGGACTGGGCCCGAACACGCTCACGGACAGCGAGATCAACCTGTTTCACGACGCGGCGCAAGCGGAGGTACGGCTCGGCGCGTACCCGCTCGGCAATACGGCGCTGTATCTTCAGCCGGGCGTTCGCTTTTTGTACGACTACTCCGGCGGGCTGAACGAGGCAGACAGCGAGAACACGCTGGCGGTGTTCGACGAGCGCTCGCGCGAGGCCGTCGAGGTCGCTGAAGGCATCAAGCGGTACGGCGCCTCCGTCGGCGTGGAGATCGCGACGGACCTGCGCGACTGGCGCTCCTACCCGACCCGCGGCTTTTTCGGGATGGTGGAGCACCGCCGGTTCATCGCCTTCGACGAGACCGATCTCACGCTCGCGCGCTACTCCGGCACGGCCACGGGCTACGTCCCCGTCCGGGGGCGGACGACGGTCTTCTTCACCGGCGTCGCCTCGTTCACCCGAAGCGGCGATGGGGACGGGGACGGGCAAGACGACCCGATCCCGTTCTACTACCTCCCCACCCTCGACGACCGGGTGGCCGCTCCCTTCCGGCAGGAGCGTCTCAGCGGACGCGACATCCTGGCCGGCGGCGTTGGAATCCGAGCGGCCATGGTCGACATTCTCGGGGTGTACGGCATCGACGGGCTGGCGACGGTCTACCTCGGCAACGCGTACGACAACGTGTTCGAGCAATTCACGCCGAAGATCTCGTTCGAGGATGGGTCCGAGATCGGCGAGGACGGCCGGGCGTTTCTCCGGCCCGCGATGGGGCTCGGGCTCGGCATCGTCAACCTGAAGAGGGAGCGCCTGGTCATCGGCGGCTTGCTCGGCATCGGGCCCGGCGGCGTCAACCTGGCGACGCTGCGGATCGCGTACGACCTCCGCCACGCACGCCCTCTCTTCCGGTAGCTGCGACGCCCTGACCCGCCGCCAGCGGGCGCGCTCGTGTGCTCCGCGGGCCGTCATCACTGGGACCTCATCTCGCCCGGCGGAGCGTCCCCTACCTTCTCGCGTCTGTCTCCCCTCTCTGTGTCCCTTCCCACAGCCCGCTGGCTGTTCGCGCTGAAAGGCGCCCTCGCCATCGCGGCGTTGGTCTTGCTCGTGGACCTCGCAGGCCCGAGCGATGTGGTCGCGGCCTTCAGCCATGCCGACCCACGTTGGGTCCTCGCAGCCCTGGCGCTGGTCCCCGTCAACATCGGGCTGGAGGCGTACCGCTGGGGCCGCCTGGTACGCCAGCTGGCGCCTGAGGTTCGGTACCGGGATGCCCTTCGCGCCGTTGTCGGATCGTACCCGCTGGGGCTGCTGACCCCCGGGCGCGTGGGCGATTACGTCGGGCGCGCGGTCTACCTGCGCAACATCCCGCCGGGGACCTCCGCGACGCTCACGTTTGTGGAGCGCATGGCGACCCTGGCAGCGTGCATCGTCGGTGGCATGCTGGCGCTCGGGCCGTACCTCGCGCTTCAGGCCGCGCCGTCTCCGCTGTGGCCCGCCGTCACCACGCTCGGCTGCGTCTCCGCTGGCGCCATCATCGCCCTGGTGCTGTTCCCGCAGCTGGCGAAGGCCGTCATCGGGACGCTCCTCCCGTTCCAGCCTGTTCGCGATGCCGTCGCCTCGTTCGGCACGATTCCTCGGAACGAAGGCGTGCGCCTTCTGGCGCTGTCCGCGGTGCGCTACGTGGTCTTCTCCGGGCAGTTCGTCCTGCTGGCGCACGCCGTCGCGCCGACGGCGCCGTGGCCCGGCCTGTGGATCGGTGTGGCGCTGACGTTCTTCGTCAAGAGCGCCGTGCCGCAGGTGACCCTCGGCGACCTCGGGGTTCGCGAGGGGGCTGCGGTCTTCTTCTTCGGCGCCTACGGCATCGAGGCCGCCGCCGCGCTGGACGCCTCGCTGGCGCTCTTTGCCCTCAACCTGCTGCTGCCCGCGCTGGTGGGCGTACCCTTCCTCATGCAACTCCAGCTACAGCGCAAGGCCGCCCCGTCGTCTGAGGCCGTCGCATGACGGTCGTCTGGGGCGTGATCCTGCTGGCGTTGGGCGTGGCCTATGCAGGCCGGTTGGGGTCCTGGTCGCGCGGGCTGCGGCGTGAGATCGAGCGGACCGACGCGCTCGCCGCGCCAGCGGAGGAGGCGCTTCCCACGATCACCGTCGTGGTCCCCGCGCGGGATGAAGAGGCGACCATCGGCCCATGCGTCGACTCCGTGCTCGCGCAGGCGTACCCGCGGGAGAAGCTGGAGGTCATCGTGGTGGACGACGACAGCTCGGACCGGACGGCCGAGGTCGTGCGCCAGCGGATGCGCACAGCCGTGCCTGCGATGGCTGGGCCGGACCTCCACATGGACGAGTCGGAGGGCGAGGGGCGGCTCCGCCTCATCCAGATCCCTGAGAACCGGAGGCGCGCACGCGCCCACAAGAAGCGGGCGATCGAGAAGGCCATCGCCCACGCCCGTGGCGACCTCATCCTGACCACGGACGCGGATTGCATCGCAGGTCCTGGGTGGGCCCGGGCCATGGCTGCTCAGTTCGAGGGACCGGAGGTGGCGTTCGTCTCCGGCCCGGTGGCCTACGAGGTCGCCGGTGGCGACGGCTGGTTCGTGAGGCTTCAAGCGCTCGACTTCTTCGGCGTCATGGCCTGTGGAGCCGGAGGCATCGGATCGGGCCGGCCGAGCCTCGCCAACGGGGCCTGTGTCGGGTACCGACGCGAGACGTTCGACGCGCTTGGTGGCTTCTCCGGCATCGACCACGTCACGAGCGGCGACGACGAGCTGCTGATGCAGAAAGTGGCCTACCAAACGCCCCTGGACGTTCGGTTCTGCGCCAGCCGGGAGGCCCTGGTCTCGACAGCCCCGCTTCGCTCTGTGCGAGCGTTCCTGCACCAACGCAAGCGGTGGGCCTCGAAGAGCGCCAACTACCCGGCGCCTCTTCAGCGGATGCTGGCGGTGCTGGCGGCGTTTTTCGTCGCGCTCGTGGCCTCCGTGGTCGCGCTGCCCTTCGTCCCGGATCTGAGCCTCTTCGTGCTCGGCGCGCTGGCGCTCAAAGCCACCGGCGACCTCTCTGTGCTGATCCCCGCGACGAGGCGCTTCGGCCAGCGGCGACTCCTGGCGGTGTACCCGATTCACCTGCTCATCCACGCGCCGCAGGCCCTGCTGGCGTTCGTGCTCGGCCCGGTGGGAGGCTTCGAGTGGAAGGGCCGACAGCTGGACCAGTAGCGTGACGGTCCAGCGCGTCCGCGACAGCCTGCTCCCCCGGGTCCTCGCGCCGTGGATCCCAGGCAGCATCCACCGCGGACCGGCCCGGGATTCCGATGGTCACCCGCTGTTCTACCTCACCGTCGACGACGGACCGAGCGCCAGCGGGACGCCGCTATGGCTGGACGTGCTGGGGCGTCACGACGCGCGGGCGGTGTTTTTCCTCTCGGCCCCGCTGGCGCTGAAGCACGCGGACCTGACGCGCCAACTTGCCCGCTCCCACCGGATCGGCAACCACGGCTGGGAGCACGCCAGCGGGTGGCGGGTGCGTCCCGGCCGAGTCCGACGGTCGATGCAGGATGCCGAGAAGGCTTTGGAGGACCTCGTCGGAGCCCCTGTCCGAGATGTTCGGCCGCCGTACGGTCGCGTAACGCCCGCGCTCGTCCGCTGGTCCGCGCGGGGTCGGCGGATCGTGCTGTGGGATACCATGCCGGGCGACTTTGTCGCGTCGCGCCCTCCAGCGGACCTTGCGTCGGAACTCGTCGCGCTCGTCCGCCCCGGGTCGATCGCCGTCTTCCACGACGGTGCGCCTGCATCCAGGGCGGTCGCCGCTCTCGACCTCGCCCTTCCCACCCTCGCCGCCGCCGGCTGGCGCTTTCCCCTCCTGCCCGCGCCATGACGATCGCTCTCGCCATCCTCATGGGAGCGTATGCGGTCACGCTGGGCACGTTGGCGTGGGGCATCCGCCGGTCTCCTCCGATCGCGTTGCTGCCAGACGACGAGCTTCCGCACGCGGCCATCGTCGTCGCCGCACGAGACGAAGAGGCAGCGATCGGCGGGTGCCTAGATGCGCTATCCGCGCAGGACTACCCGGCCCACCGGCTCACCATCGTCGTCGCAGACGACCATTCGACCGACGGTACGGCGGCCATCGTCCGCCAGCGGGCTCGTGAGCAACCAGAGGAATCGCCCGCGGTGCGCTACGTACGCGTGCCGGACCCCGTGGGCGACCTTCGAGGCAAGGCCCAGGCGCTCCACACGGCCATCGAGTCTGTCGAAGCCGAGGTGATCCTGGTCACCGATGCCGACTGCGCACCGGTGGCCACCTGGGCGCGCGCTATGGCGTCGACGTTCGCGGACGAGCGCGTCGGCGTGACCTGTGCGATCGCGCGCATCATGCCGCGGCCGGGCCGATGGTTCGACCAGATCCAGACGCACGACTGGTCGACGTGGCTGGGCGTCGTCGCGGGATCTGCGGAGCTCGGCGCCCCGCCGACAGGCATGGGCAACAACATGGCCGTGCGCCGGTCAGCCTACGACTCCATCGGGGGCTACCCGGCCCTCCCCTTCTCGGTGACGGAAGACTTCTCGTTGATCCGCGCCATCGCAGAGTCTCCCGCCTGGGAGCTTCGATTCCCGGCCGATGCGCACGCAACCGTCCACACCCTTCCGGCCGAGGGCATCGCGGGGACGTTCCGCCAGCGGAGGCGCTGGGCGCAGGGCGGCGTGTCAGGAGGCGCGTGGGTGCTGGCGCTCTATGCTGCCGTGTTCGTGGCGCACGCGCTCCCGCTGGCGGCGCTGGCCATGGCGCCAGCTGCGGCCGCTGGCGCGTGGGCCGTCAAGACGCTGGCGGATGGAGCGCTGCTGGCGCAGGTGCTCCGGAGGCAGGGCGAGCGCCCGCGTGCGTGGGCTCTTCTCGGCATGGAGGCGTTCGCTACGCTCTACGTGGTGACACTTCCCATCGTCATGGTCCTGCGGCCCACCGTCCGGTGGAAGGGACGGGACCACGGAGGCGGTGCGTCGGGCGATCCACGCCGGAACGTCACCCGATGATGCCGCCATTAGGGAGGCTGCGCCAGCGGGCCGTTAGTTCATCCAAGCGTACACGAAACAACCGCCTAGCGACAAGGGTAGGGACTCTGAGCGCCCCTCACCCCCCCTCTTTCCATGCCTCGGTCCAAAGGCGTCATCCGCATCGACTCAGACTCCACGCACGGCTGGCAGGTGCGTGTGTACCGCGACGGAAAGACGTACTCGAAGCTGTTCTCGGACCGCAAGCACGGTGGGCTTCGGGAAGCGTTCGAGGCCGCCAAGGAGTACCGGGAGAGCCTCGTGGAGGAAGTCGCTCAGCTTCCCGCGCTTCCCAAGCGGCGGCGGCTCGTCCGCTCCAACAAGGGAAACACGAGCGGCGTGATCGGCATCTCGCGGACGTTCAAGCGCGACCGGCGCGGCATCCGGCACGAGGTCTACGCCGTCTCGTGGAACCCCGAGCCCGGCGTCGCGCGAGGCACCTCGTTCTCGATCAAGCGCTACGGCGAGGACACGGCCTTCCGCCTCGCATGCCAGCTCCGGTGGGAGAAGATGAAAGAGATCCACGGTGATCGCTACGACGTGCCGAGCTACCTCGATCTCTACCGCCAGAAGACCTCCGTCGACGAACGCGCCCGGCAGCGCCTGGCGGAGAAGGCATAGACAGACGGCAGCCTCACGTCCCCACCCGCTGGCGGATGGCCTGCACGAGGTCAGGCACGCGGCCGGTGCCGTCGATCCGCACGGCGCCAGCAGGTGGTTCGAACGTATCCACCTGGCTCGCCAGCAGTGACGGGCCAACGGGATGCCTCCGACGCTGGGCGAGTCTCCTCGCCAGCTCGGACTCGGGCACGTCGAGCCAGACGAACCGAACCCCAGCATGCCCGCCGCGCAGCCGCTGGCGATAGGCCGCTTTCAGCGCCGAGCACGCCAACACGGTAGGGGGACCGACCGTCATGCGTCGGTCGATGAGCTCCGCCAGCTGGCGGAGCCACGGGTGCCGGTCCGCATCGGTCAGGGCGATTCCTGCGGCCATCGCCTCGATCGCCGTCTCGCTGTGGTAATCGTCGGCATCCTCGAAGCGCCAGCGGAGGGCATCGGCCAAGGCCCGGCCTACCGTCGTCTTGCCAGATCCCGCGACGCCCATGACAACGACGACCGCTGGAGCAGCGTTGGTGGGTCCGGGTTCACAGGAGTTGAACATGGGCGTGGCTACTCTATCCGACGCCCGCCGATTGTACTCGATGCGCCGTCCTGTCCGCCTCTTGCTGTTCGCAGGTCTTGCGATCCTGGTCGCGTTCGCACTCGCCGACGCGCTCGGACTCCGCACGTCCGACACGGGGGTCGTAAGTCCGCTCGGGTACGTCGAGATCCCCCACGGCAACCACAACCACTACGTCCCCAACGGCTGGAACGGGACCCCCAGCATCTCATCGTTTCCCACGTCTCCCCCTCCGGAGGGCATGACGGTCGGGCCCACGGGCGAGATCATCCCGGCACCGTAGCTGCGTAGGCACTCGCCCGCCATCGGGAGGTGACCTGCCATCGGGGGTGGTTCGCCGCCAGCGGGTCCTCTACGCGCTCGGGGGCAGCCAGCGCGCGTCCTTACGCCTCCCCGCCGCTGGGGCCTGTGAAGACCGGCGTGTTCTGGAGTCCCACCTCGCCGATCTCTCCGTGCTGCCCTTCGTAGCGCTGGATGTTGTCCGCGAGGGCCGCCAGCAGGCGCTTGGCGTGGGCCGGTGTCACGACGACCCGGCTCTTGACGCGCGCCTTGGGCACACCCGGCATGACGCGGATGAAGTCC
>JBCDLV010000033.1:0-16482 GCA_038744895.1 Bacteroidota bacterium
CGGCGGCGGCGGGGGGGGTGGCGGCGGCGGGTAGGACGCGAGACGGACCGTCGAGCGCTCGATCTGGAATCCGTCGCCCACCACAAGCAGGCGCCCGCTCCGCGTCTCACCCGACGAGTAGTAGTCTGCGATGGCCTGGGCCTGGGCCCGCGTCGTACCTGCCGTCAGGCCAAGCTGGTAGCCGAACCGCCCGTTCGTGTAGGAGACACGGCGCGATTCGATGCGTGCGTCGAGCGCAGCATCGATTGTATCGGCCTCGGCCACCGGGGCGGCCACCTCCGCTGGCGTCGCGACAGGATCCGCTGGCGGTTGTGGGTCGGGCACTGCCGATGCCGCCAGGACGAGGGGAAGGAGGAGTGCGACAGCACCCGCCAGTCGGGCGAGGTGTCGGCGTTCGGTGGAGAGACGAGTCATGGCGGTGAGGCGATGGACGAGGGGAGACGACGAGGCGCCGAGGGCGAGCGCCGGGGACGGACGGGTGGAAAACGAGGCGAGGAGTGTGCCGTACGTCCGGGCGCGCTCCGGCCAGAGCCGGACGACCGTCGCATCGGCCGCACGTTCGCGGTCGAGGGCGAGCGCACAGCCCAGCACATGCACCAGCGGGTGCCACACGAACACCGCACGGACCACCCGCTCGGCGACGGTCCACCCGTAGTGGCCGTCGCGGACGTGGGCGATCTCGTGGGCCAGCGCCAGCCGGAGCGACTCGCCGGTGAGGTCTGGGGGCACAGCCACGACCGGACGGCGCCAGCCGACCGTGAAGGGACTCGACGCAGGCTCGGACCAGGCGACATCAAGGGCCCTGCGGACGCCGAGCTCAGAAGCGACTGCATGAGCTTCATTCGCGACGTCAGCGGGCACAGCCGCGAGGTCGCGGCGATACCGATGGAGCCACCACAGACCGCCCGCGAGCACGCCGAGCGCGGCGACCGCCAGCAGGACAGCCGCGACCGTGGCCATGCCCAGCGCGAGGTCCAGACCGTCCACAGCAGGCACCGAGGCGGCGGCCGACGGATTCGCAACCCCTCCGCTGGCGGCCGCTGCTCCGCTGGCGGCCAGTGCATCGCCGGAAGACAGCGCCAGCGGGTCGGGGGCGACCGCTGGCGCAAGCGGCGGCGCAGTGGATGAGGCGGAACGAAGGGACGGAAGCCACGGCGCCAGCAGCGGCGGTACCACGAGCACGGCCGGCATCAGCGCCACCAGAGCGCCGCGCACGTGGAGGCCAACCGACGCCGACGCGCGCCCGAGCCGGAGCGCACCGTCGGCGAGGATCGACAGCAGGGTCCATGCCGCCAGCGGGAGCCAGATCACGTCCGTGGAGGCCGCGCCCAAGTCTGCGAGAAACTGGAGGGCACCGCTCATCGGTCGTCCCCGAGCTGGTCCAGCAAGCGACTCACGTCAGCCCGCTCCGCCTCGCTCAGCGACTCGTGGCCCGCGAGCGTCTGGATGAGCGTCCGCGCTGAGCCGCCGAAGACCTTTTCGAGCAGGCCGGTCAGGAGCGACTGGCGGACCTCCTCAGCCGGGCGGGCAGGCGTGTAGACGAAGCTGGCACCGTCGCGCTCGTAGGTGAGGTAGCCCTTGTCGGCGAGGTTCTTGATGACCGTCGTGACGGTGGTGTAGGCCACCTCGCGGCGCTCGGCGATGCGGTCGTGGACCTGGCGGGCCGTCGCCTGTCCGAGGTCCCACACCTGCTGGAGGATCTCCATCTCGGTGCCCCCGAGCGGCGTGATGGGGTTTCGCATCGCGTTCTTCGATTTGATTCGAAGACACGATACGATCTGAATCGAACCTTGTCAACCCGCTGGCGAATCGGGCCGCTGCCTCCGGTTTGCTCAAGTATCCCGGCCGGGTCCACGAGCGGGCTTCGTGGCCTCGACACCGCCGGCGGGGTCAGACTCGACACGGACGGCCTCCACAACAGAGAAGGCCCCGCCAGACAGCTGGCGAGGCCTTCTTCGAACACATCTGCTGGCGGTCGCCAGCGGGGCCGAGGCGTCAGCCGCCCAGCGCGAACCGGACGAAGCGGCGCAGCTCGGCGTCGCTCTTCTGGAGCATCTGCTGGACCGTCATCGAGGAGTCCTTCACGAAGGGCTGCTCCACGAGCACGTTGTCCTTGAAGTACCGGTTCAGCTTGCCCTCGGCGATCTTGTCGAGGATCTGCTCCGGCTTGCCCTCGGCGCGGGCCTGCTCGCGGCCGATCTCGCGCTCCTTGTCCTGGACATCCTGGGGCACGTCGGCACGCGTGGCGGCCACCGGGTTCATGGCCGCGGCCTGCATCGCTACGTCGCGACCCGCTTCGGCCAGATCGCCCGAGCCGGACATCTCGACCAGCACACCGAGCTTGGCACCCGGGTGGATGTACCCGACCACGCTTCCGCCGTCGGTGCTCTCGATCACCTCGAACCGGCGGACATCGATCTTCTCGCCGATCTTGCCGGTCATCTGCGTGAGCGCCTCTCCGAGCGCCTCGCCGCCGACCTGGACCGACGCCATCGCGGCGTCGAGGTCCGCCGGGCGCACCGCCAGCAACGCGTCTGCGATCTGCTGGGCGAAGGTGACGAACTGGTCGTTTCGGGCGACGAAGTCCGTCTCCGAGTTGACCTCGACGATGACGCCAGCGGCGCCGTCCTCGGTGGTGGCAGTCACGATGGCGCCCTCCGTGGCCTCACGGTCGGCGCGCTTGGCGGCCACCTTCTGGCCCTTCTTGCGGAGGATCTCGACGGCCTGGTCGAAGTCACCGTCGGCCTCGACGAGCGCCTTCTTGCAGTCCATCATGCCGACGCCGGTCGCCTCGCGGAGCTTCTTGACGTCTTGTGCGGTGATTGCCATGTCGTGTGGGGGGATCGGGGGGTGGGTAGAGCGTGGAAATGAGTGTTGCGTGTCTCGTGTTGCGCGGCTCTCGGGAACGCTCACGCAATACGAAACACGCAACACGGCGTGGAGCGCCCGGAGGCGAGTTCCGCTTCTGTTATGCCGTCTTGGCCTGGGCTGCCTCGCGCTTGGCATCCGCCTCGGCGTCGGCCATGGTCGCGACCTCTTCCTCCTGCTTGGCCTCCTCGGCATCGGCCTTGGCAGCGTCGGCCGCGCGGCTCTGGGCCTCCGCGACGGCGGCGTCACGCTCGATGGCGCCGGCCTTCTGCCCTTCGATCACCGCATCGGCCACGGCGCGGGTGAACAGCGACACCGACTTCATGGCGTCGTCGTTGGCCGGGATCGGGTAGTCGACGAGGTCCGGGTCGACGTTGGAGTCGACGAGGGCGATGATCGGAATCTTGAGCTTGCGCGCCTCGTCGACGGCGATGTGCTCGCGCTTGATGTCGACCACGAAGAGCGCGCCGGGCAGCTTGCCCATGTCCGAGATGCCACCGAGGACGCGGTCGAGCTTCTCGAGCTCACGGCTGCGCATGAGCCGCTCCTTCTTCTTCAGCTTGTCGTTGGTGCCGTCGGCCTCCTCGCGGCGGAGCGTCTCCATCCGGCGGAGCGAGCCACGGATCGTCTGGAAGTTGGTGAGCATGCCGCCCTGCCAACGGTCGACGACGAACGGCATGCCAGCGCGCTCGGCCTCCTCACGGACTACGTTCTGGGCCTGCTTCTTCGTCCCAACGAACAGGATCTTGCGTCCCTTGGAGGCGAACCGAGCGGCCGCGTCGGCCGCATCGTCGAGACGAGCCTGGGTCTGCTTGAGGTCCAGGATGTGGATCCCGTTCCGCTGCATGAAGATGTACGGAGCCATCTTCGGATTCCAGCGGGAGGTGAGGTGCCCGAAGTGAGCGCCTGCGCGGAGCAGGTCTTCGATGGAGGCGCGTGCCATAGGGAGGGTGTGGTTGGGTCCTGACCCCGCCATCGGCACCGCTGGCGACTCCGCTGGCGACGATCGCCGGGAGCACCCGCCAGCGATTCAGGCGAGGGGTGTGATGGAAACGCGGAAGGTGAAACGTGAGAACGCCGAACGTTCCACGCTGCACCTCGCACGCAGCGAAGCAGCCTAGCGCTTCGAGAACTGGAACTTCTTGCGGGCCTTGGGCTGGCCGGGCTTCTTGCGCTCGACCATGCGGGGGTCGCGCGTCAAGTAGCCGGCGTCGCGGAGAGGCTTGCGCAGGTCCTCGTTGAACTCGACGAGGCAGCGGGCGATGCCGAGCTGAATGGCCTCGGCCTGTCCGGTGAGGCCGCCGCCCTTGGCGTTGACGAGCACGTCGAACTGGCCGCGGAGCTCCGTCAGGTCGAGCGGAGCCGTGGCCGAGGCCTGGCGAATCGCGGTCGGGAGGTACTCCGCCAGCGGGCGCTTGTTGACGACGACGTTGCCCGAGCCCGGGCGGAGGTAGACGCGGGCGACGGAGGTCTTGCGACGGCCGACGGCCTGGAACTGGGTGGCCATAGGATTAGGCGATTTCGAGCGACTGAGGCTGCTGCGCCTCGTGCGGATGATCTGGGCCGGCGTAGACGTGGAGCTTCTTCGCCATGGCGCGGCCGAGCTTCGTCCGCGGCAGCATACCCGTGACGGCGTTCTCGACGATGAACTCCGGCTTGGACGCGCGGACCTCCTTGGGTGTCCGCTGGCGGATGCCGCCGGGGTAGCCCGAGTGGCGGAAGTACTTCTTATCGGTCTCCTTCTTGCCCGTGAAACGGACCTTGTCGGCATTGACCACGATCACGTGGTCGCCGACGTCCATGTGGGGCGTGTACTCGGGCTTGTGCTTGCCGCGAAGGATGCTGGCGACGCGCGCCGCCAGCCGGCCGACGACGACGCTCTCGGCGTCGACCACATGCCAGGCCTGCTCGACGTCGCCGGGCTTGGCGCTGTAGGTCTTGAACGAGGTCGTGTTCATAGGTAGAGAGGGTGCCGGGGCGCAGACGCGAGGGCAAAAAGAAGGGGGCGACCCAGTGGGTCCCCCCGAGGCGTGCCATGCAGGCTGCACGGACCGGGCGCAGTCAGGAACGTGGAAGCTAGGGGGCATCCGGGGTCGAGAGCAACGAAGGGACCGCTCGTAGCGAGCCCCAGGAGGGGGCTTCTAGGATTCTTCCCCTGTCCTCCGGGTCTCCTCTATCTTCGTCCCTGATCTCAATTTGGGACCGAATCCCTGTGCACAACGACTCGCCTGATCGATTCGATTCACTTGCCGACAAGCTCCCCTTCGCGGTCGATGACTACGACACCGTTCGCGAGGTATACGTCCGCTGGCGGCTTCAACGGGCCGCCTCGGACCTGGAGACCATCCAGACATGGTCCTATCTGTACGCGCTTCGCTACTTGTATGCGCGGTTCCGCACAGAGCGCACGGGGGCATCGAGTGACCTCGACATGGCTGTGTTGCGCGCCGTGCAGCGCATCTACCGGTCCCTGGAGTCCGTGCGGGACCCCGAGCGGTTCCCCCAGTTCGTGAGCGTTATCTGCCGGCGCGTCCTCCTCTCCCACCGCGAGAGGCGACGCGAGCTGGCGGAGATCAACGACTACGACGCACCGGTCGAAGCCCTGGAGGCAGAGGGCTACGACCGCCAGCTGGTCCGGCACGTACTCCAGCAGGCCATCGAGCGCCTGCCAGCCTCGCTGCGGACGATCGCTCGGATGCGGCTGATCGACGAGTGTCCCTACGACGACATCGCCGAAGCCACAGGCCACCCCGTCCCGACGGTCCGGACGTATGTCTCCCGGTCGCTGTCTCGGCTTCGGCAGGATCCGGACGTCCGTGCGCTCTACCCGCGCGCCGGTGAACCGCCCGGAAACGACACCCCGCGTTAGGTACCTGAGGGAGGCGGGTCTACGCCGGCACGGAGCCTCGCCGCCGTGTCTGACCTTCGCACCCTCATCGACACCTACCCTGACCTGTCGTGCGAGGACCGGGCCACCGTCCGCGCACGCGTCGAGTACCGTCCTGAGTTGTCGGCCCTCCTCGACCGCGCGCGCCAGCTGGCGGACCTCGTGGACGCCGCCCGCGCGGAGGACACCGACATCGAGCGCGCTGAGCGGGACGTCGACGCCTGGCTCCGAGGAGACAACGCCCCGGAGGACCCGCTGGCGTCGCGCCCGTTCCGAGACCTGCTGGCGCGGTCGAGCGAAGCCCTCGGGACCGGCGAATCGTCAGCGGGGGAACCGCCAGCGGGCGACGCGCCAGCGGGCAACGCGCAGCAGCCCGCGCAACCGTCGCAGCCGGACCCGCCCCCCGTGGTGCGGTGGGGGCCTCGCCTGGTCGGGGTCGTCGGGGTTGCCGCCCTGCTCTACGGCGCCCTCGGCATCGCGTCGATGCTGTCTCTCTCCGAGCGAGACCAGGTGGCCGAGCTATCCGATGTCAAAGCCGAGCGGATCGGAGAGGCGGACCGACTGTACGCTGCGCTTGACGCTGTCCGCGACGCACGGCGCTCTGTACTCGGCCTGTTTCCGCGTTACGATGCAGAGGCACTCGACGCGACCGCTGGCGAGTTGGCCTCCGTCGCCGGGGACGCCTCCCCGCGGTCGTGGCAGTCTCAGGAGGCCCGGCTGGCGCTCGGGCGGATCCACCTCTACCGCCAGCGGGATGCCGAGGCCGCACGGGTGCTGGGCAGCCTCGTCTCCGATGGGGACTACCGGGCACCAGTCGCACGCCGCCTGCTGGACTACATCCGCTCGTCCGGGGAGGCGTCCGCCAGCGGGCGCTGACAGGTCGGTGACAGCGCCCACCTCTAGCTTGGCAGGTCTTCCCTTTCCGACCTCGTGTACGCGTACGTCTCCGGCACCCTCGCCGACAAGAAGCCGACCGAAGCCATCATCGAAGCTGGCGGCATCGGCTACCGGTTGCTGATCCCAGCGTCCTCGTTCGAGCGACTTCCAGCGGCGGGGCAGGCCGCCAAGCTGGTCACCTCGTTCATCGTCCGCGACGATGCCTTGACGCTCTACGGGTTTGCGACCGATGCGGAGCGCACCACCTTCGAAACGCTCGTCTCAGTCACGGGCGTCGGCCCGAAGCTGGCGCTGGCGGCGCTGAGCGCGATGTCGCCCGCGGAGCTGCGCGACACGGTCGTGGCTGGGGACGCCGCCATGCTCACGCGCATTCCCGGCGTCGGCAAGCGCAAGGCCGAGCGCCTGATCGTGGAGCTGAGGGACAAGTTCGCGGCCTTGGACGGGCTCGAGCCCGCTGGCGCCCTCGGTGGCGATGGCGCGGCGGCCGCAGCCCGCGCCGACGCGCGGTCCGGTCTGGAGGCCCTCGGTCTCAGCCGGGCAGAGGCCGAGAAGCGACTCCGCAAAGTCCTCCGGGCGCATCCGGGCACGCAGTCGGCCGAGGAGCTCATCCGGCTGTCCCTGCGCGAAGCCTGACCCGGCGGTCCACCTCGCCAGCGGAGCGGGTGGTTTCGCCAGCGGGGCCTCCGGTCATGCAACGCTTCGATAACACATGGCTCGTGACCTGCTCCTATGCTTGCGGGACGCCTGACCGCCCCTGGTTGCATGTCAGCCTCTGAAGGCACATCGCCCGACGCCCCGCCCTCCGTCCTCATCGTCGACGACGAGCCCGACCTCGTCGAGCTTCTCGAATACACGCTGGAGACATCCGGATTCCGGGTGCTCACCGCTGGCGACGGCATCGCAGGACTGGCCGTCGCCGAGGCGGAGAAGCCGGACCTCATCGTGGTCGACATCATGATGCCTCGGATGGACGGCATCGCACTCACGGCACAGCTTCGCGAGCGGGCGACTCTTCGCCTGACGCCGATCCTGATGCTGACGGCACGGACCGAGGAGGGCGACGAGATCGCCGGTCTCGACGCAGGCGCCGACGATTACCTCACCAAGCCGGTATCGCCGAAGCGGCTCGTGAGCCGGGTCAAGGCCCTGCTCCGACGGATCGAGCGCGAGGAGGAGGCCACGACGGCACAGATCCGCGTCCACGACCTCCTCATCGACCGCGAGCGGTACGTCGTCGAGCGATCGGCGAGTGAGGAGACGTTTCGGCTTCCACGGAAAGAGTTCGAGCTCCTGTTTTTCCTGGCGAGCCATCCCGGCCGCGTCTTCGAGCGCGACGAGCTTCTCAGCGCCGTCTGGGGCGCCGACGTGGTCGTGGTCGACCGGACCGTCGATGTCCACGTGCGGAAGATCCGCGAGAAGATCGGGAGCGACTACATCGAGACGGTCAAGGGCGTCGGGTACCGGCTGGCGGAAGCGCTCGGGGCGTAGGCGGCATCCGCATGGGCTCCGCAGCCGCCCACACGAGGTTCAGCTCGCGGGGTCTCGCACTGTCCCGGCCGCCGGTCCGAGATGCTCCCCGCTGGCGGACACCCGGCACTGCACACGCTATCCTTCATGACCTCGCCTCGTGTCGTATCCGTGCCTCGCATCCACCAGCTCTCTCTGCGCGTCGCCCGCCGCGTGGCGCTGGTGGTCGGCATCGCCTCCGCTGGCGTCGTCGGGATCGGGCAAGGTCCTGGGTGGGGACTGGCGGCTGGCGTGTTCCTCGCGGCCGTCTCCGGCGTGGCGGCCTACCTGACCGTCGAGCGGCAGGTGGCCGTCCGGCTCGAAATCGGCCGGCGGACGCTCCGGGAGGCACGCAAGGGACGGTTCGACGCGCTCGCGACGCTCCCGATGGAGAGCCGGAGCGACGAGCTCGACGCCCTGATCCATCAGGTGGGCCGAGCGGGACGGGCGCTCCAGAACGAGATCGAGCGGCTGGAACGGGCAGAGAGCTACCGGCGCGACTTCCTCGGCGACGTCAGCCACGAGCTCCGGACGCCCATCTTTGCCGTCGCCGGCTTCGCTGAGACCCTCCTCGACGGCGCCCTCGACGACGACCGGGTGCGGCGGCGCTTCGTGCGCAAGATCTATCAGAACGCCCAGCGCCTCGACGCGCTCACGAGCGACCTCTCGGACATCTCGAAGCTGGAAACGGGCCGGCTCCGGATCGACTCGTCACCGTTCGACCTTCGCGAGCTGGCGCAGGAGGTCGTCGAGGGCCTCGAACGCGTCTCCGAGACCCACGGCGTCAAGCTGGCCGTTCACATCGCCGACTCTGTTCCGCCTGTCCTGGGCGATCGCGCGCGGGTACGGCAGGTGCTGAGCAACCTCGTCGAGAACGCGGTCACGTACAACGAGACCGGAGGCAACGTCGAGGTCACCGCCCGCCAGCGGGACGGCAGCGAGGTCCGGATCTCTGTCGTGGACGACGGGATCGGCATTCCGAAAGATTCGATTCCTCGACTGACGGATCGGTTCTTCCGCGTCGACAAGAGCCGGTCGCGCGCACGCGGTGGCACCGGCCTGGGCCTGGCCATCGTCAAGCACATCCTGGAGGCCCACGGACGGCGGCTCGACATCGAGAGCCAGGTGGGCTACGGATCGACGTTCGCGTTCTCGCTTCCCGCGGCGCCGGTCAGCGATGGCTCGTCCGGCCTTGCGGAACTCCGTATCAACGTTGGCCGGTAGGAGAGGCCACCACCTCGATCCGCACCGCATGACGCTCGGAGAGCTCATTCAGCAGTCTCGGTTTTCGTCTCCGTCCCAGGAGGCTCTACTGAACGTCCTGGCGACGGCCTCCTATATCACGTCTGAGATGGGCTCGACGCTCGCCGACAGCGGCGTCACACAGGCCCAGTACAACGTCCTCCGGATTCTGCGAGGTGGCCACCCGGAGCCGTATGCCTGCTCGGAGATCGCGGGACGCCTGCTGGATCGCACGCCAGACGTGACGCGGCTTCTGGTCCGGCTCGAACGTCAAGGCCTCGTGCGACGCCAGCGGGCCGAGCACGACCGGCGCGTCGTGGAGGTCGAGATCACCGAGGCGGGCCTTGAGCTGCTCGAGACGCTCGACGCGCCCGTCTCGGATACGCTGGAGCGGCTCACCGCGCACCTCGACGATGCAGAGCTTCAAGCGATCTCGACGCTGCTGGAGCGCGTTCGGACCGACCAGGCCTAGCGGACGCCTCGACCGCTACTGGCCGAGGCGCCAGCGGGCGTGGCGCTACCAGGCAGGCTGGCCGCGAACGGCCGAGAGGTCCGCCGAGGCAGACTCGTCCGGGGAGAACGTGCCGACCCAAACCACGTAGGTCCCCGCAGCCGCTTGCGTGAACGTCACCGCGGGGTTGCTCCCGTTGGCATCGTCGGAGCAGTGCCAGCGCCCCGACGGGTCCGAGACGAGCATGGTCGTGTCGGAGCCGGAGACGGCGTAGATCGCCAGCGGGCCGTCACCGGAGACCTCGATGGCGGCTGTCGGCTCACCGTTGTTGATGAAGCCGGAGCAGCCGCTCCCAGGCACGGCGTTGCGGTCGCTGCCACCCGCGCGGACGGTCACCGATGCCGGCGCGTCAGCGATGGACAGCGCCTGTTGTGGAGCCGCGCTGCGGCGCGGCTGGGCCTCCGCGGGGAGGGCGACGAGAGCGAGGGCCGCGAGAAGCAAGAGGGCACGCATGACCAGGGGGGTCGTTGGGACTCAGCCCCCTACAAACGCCACGCCGGGTTGGTTCGTGCCAGCGGCTGCCGGCCGTCGATTATCCGCGGATCGGTGGGGGAGGAGGCGGTGGAGCGGGCGCGATGTCGATCTCTGCGACCGGGGTGATGTCGAGCTCCGCCTGCAACGGGTCCGTTCTGCGGGAGAACGTGCCGACCCAGACGGAATAGGTCCCCTGGGCTCCGGAGACGCGGGCGCGAGGATTCTGACCGTCTGCATCATCGCTGCACGTCCACGCTCCGTCGGGGCCTCGAACCACGAGCGTCAGGTCGTCCTCGGGATGGGACGCCGTGACCTCGATCCCGGTCGGGGACTCGATCTCGACCGTGGGCCGCTCGCTCACGAACCCCTGGCAGGCCGACCCCTCGACGGGGTTGAGGATGGTTCCGCCAGCGGAGACGGTCTGGGACATGGACTCTGCGCCCTCCATGGAGATCGTGGCGGCGGCCATGCCCGTCTGGATCTCCGTGCCCCCGTAGATGCCCTCTGACTGCGCTTCTCGGCCCGGTGGCCGTGGCATCGAGAAGTCTTGGATCTCAATCTCTCCCTGCTCGACGGCGACAGTGACCTCTGTGATCTCGCCGAGGTCACTGAAGGTGCCCACCCACACGCGATACAGCCCCGCCTCTCCGTCGAGTTGGATCCCGGGGTCGACGCCTTGGTAGTCGTCGGAGCAGAACCAGCCGCCGCTGGGCGTCTGGACGCTCATGACGAGA
This sequence comes from Bacteroidota bacterium, assembly GCA_038744895.1. GTDB lineage: Bacteria > Bacteroidota > Rhodothermia > Rhodothermales > Rubricoccaceae > Rubrivirga. The sequence continues at coordinate 11,120 of JBCDLV010000033.1, forward strand.
TCGGAGTCGGCACTGGCCGTCAGCACGTAGGGCCCTTCGCCCTCCAGCGTCAACGCAACCGTGGAGGCGAGCTCGACATAGCCGGTGCAGTTGGTTCCCTGGACCGGGTTACGCGCGGTGGGCAGGATGGGTGTCGCCACTGACGCGGCATCGCCAGCGGTTCCCGTCAGTCGGAGCCCTGGGGTCGCCTCCACATCGAGGACGGTGTACGTGCCCTCGGAGTACGGGGCAAAGGTGAGGTCGTCGCCGAAGTCGTCGCCGAAGTCATCGACGAACCCGTCGAAGTTCATCTCGTCGGCGCTCTCCGCGACGGACAGCGTGGCGGCCCCGTCTTCAGCAGGCGAGAAGGTCCCGGCCCACACCAGGTAGGTCCCGCCCGCTGGCGAGTCGACGACGATGGTCGGGTCGGGGCTGCCGAAATCGTCGTTGCAGTAGACCTGCCCATCTGGGCCGAGGGCCACCAGGACGAGGTCGGCCGTCATGTCCGGGGTCGCGGAGAAGGCGAGGGTGCCCGTTCCTCCCTCAGGATCGTAGGTGACCGCCGCAGCAGGCGTGTCGGCGTTGATGTATCCCGCGCAGAACGGTGGATCGTCCATCGCACTGAGGTCGATCTCGGCAGCCGGTTGGAACCCCCCAGCCATGACGGCGAGCGTCATCGGACCGCTGGCGGCCTCGAACCCGCCGTCCACGTCGATCGTGCCGGCCACCGGCGTCGCGTTGGCATTCAGGACCGGCGGCGGGGGCGGCGTGCCCGCGTAGAGCGTTGCAGCGGACTCGAACGGATCCGGTCCGAAGGATCCGAGCCAAACGGCATAGGAGCCGGCAGACGCCCCCATGACGTCCACGACGGGCAGCAGACCGATGGAGTCGTCGTTGCACACCCAGTCGCCAGCGGGCGTATGGACTGCCATCGTCGCGTCGAAGGCCGCCTCGACCCACACGCGCAAGTCCCCGCCGTCCCAATCGACGACGACGTCTGGGGACGGCGCTCCGATGAAGCCCAGGCACCCGTCGGATCGCATCGCCTCCGGCATCTCGACGTCCGCGCGGACGTCAAACGAGACCGATGCTGCGTCGGCGCCGGGCGTGAGGGTTCCGCTGGCGGGGGATGCCGAGGGGTCGGGCGTCTGGGCAAGGGATGCTGGCGCCGCTAGGGCCGCCAGCAGGACTGCCGAGGTGAGATGGAGTCGCATGGGGGACAAGAAGAGGGTGGCACAATGTCGGGACAGACCCTGCATGGCACCACCCCCTCAAGACCCATTCTGGACCTCCGATCGGATCACAGGATGGGCCCTCGGATCGGACCCACAGCCTGGGATCACCGACCCACGTAGACGTCCGACCCGGGGCCACCAGGACGGCATTCGTGCGGCCCCGCGCCCGCTGGCGGGTACCACACGATGGCACACCGCCGAGTCCGGACGCGGTCAGGAGCCGACCACGGGACTGTCCTGAGTCGCCACGCCGTCGCCTCCGGAGGTCGTGGACGCGCTGTCGCTGACAAAGGTGAGCCAACCGCGGGCGTCGGTGACGTCGTGGAGCGCCTCGAAGTAGGCCGACTGAAGCTCTTCCGTGATCGGGCCGCGGCTGCCGGTACCGATGGTGTAGTGATCGACGGTTCGGATCGGCGTGACCTCCGCGGCGGTTCCTGTGAAGAACAGCTCATCGGCGAGGTAGAGGGCCTCGCGAGGAAGGCTGCGCTCGGTCACCGTGTAGCCCCGCTGGCGCGCGATCTGGATGACCGAGTCGCGCGTGATGCCCGGCAGGATCGAGAGCGTCTGCGGCGGCGTCGCGATCTCCCCATCGCGAACGATGAAGAGGTTCTCGCCGGAGCCTTCCGACAGTAGCCCGTCGACGCTCAGAGCGATTCCCTCGGAGAAGCCGTTCTTGATGGCCTCCATCTTGATCAGGCTGCCGCCGAGGTAGTTGCCGCCTGCCTTCGCCATTGCAGGCAGCGTGTTCGGCGCCGGGCGGTTCCAGGACGACACCTGGACATCGACCCCCTGCTCCATAGCCTCTGCCCCCAGGTAGGCTCCCCACTCCCACACGGCGATCACGGTATGGACCGGATTGTTCAGCGGGTTGACGCCCATCGGGCCGTGGCCTCGGAACGAGACCGGGCGGATGTAGCACGCGTCGAGCCCGCTGGCGCCGACGGTCTCGACGACCGCGTCGCACAGCTCATCGACCGAGTAGCCCAAGTCCATGCGGTGGATCTTGGCCGAGTCGATCAGGCGGGCCATGTGCTCCTCCAGGCGGAAGACGGCCGGGCCGCGGTCGGTGGCGTACGCGCGGATCCCTTCGAACACGCTCGACCCATAATGGACCACGTGAGAGAGGACGTGGATGGTGGCGTCTTCGTGGGCGACGAGCTCGCCGTTGAACCAGATGCGGGGCTTCGACATGGGACAGATGGAATGGGGAAGAGATCAGCGCACGGCCGGGGATGGAGTATAGACGGACCCGACGCACCGGAAGCGCTTCCGACTAGTCTTCGTCAGCCTTCCATTGCAATCGCTCTCCCGATCAGTCTCCACGGCTGGCGGTGCCGTTCGCCACCCGCTGTCCGAGGTCTGGGAGAGAGCGGAACACATACTTCTTCCCTTTCCGCTCTTGCCCGAGGAGCCCCCGCTGTGCGAGATCCTGCAAGTCAGATCGAGCCGTCGCATAGGCGACCCCATGCCGCTTCTTCTCTGACGCGATATCGAAGACGGCCTCAGGGTACCTCAGCGCATGGCCCAAGATCGAGCGTTGACGGTGATTGAAGCCAGAATCCGGCCCCAGAAGAGCTTCTGTCTCTTGGATCTCGCGGGCCTTCTTTCTCAAGTGACTCTTGAGTTCGTCGACAGCAGCCTCGATTGCCCGAAGCTGGGCGAGCATGAAATAAGTGACGTCGTTCTCGTCCGTCTCCGTGTAGAGAAACGACTCGGCGTATCGGGCGGGGGCCCGTTTGAGCACAGCCGAGACTGAAAGGAACTCCGCTAGCCAGAACCCCTCCTTGAGCATCGACCAGTAGAACAGAGCTCGTGCAGTCCGCCCGTTACCGTCCACGAACGGGTGATCGTACGCCATCCAGAAGTGGAGGATGATGGATTTGAGAACCGGATGCAGGAAGACGCCGGTCTCCGTCTCGTTGGCGAACTCGCATAGGCGGCTCATCCGCTCCTCGATCTGCTCCGCTGGCGGCGGGGTGTGGAGGAGCTGATTCTGGTCATCATAGACGGCGATTCCATCTCCCGACGTCCTGTAGAGCCCGTCTGTCTCTGTGTTGCGCGTGACGACACGCTGGATTTCCTCGATGAACCTGGCTGTGAGAGGCTCCTTGATTCGTCCCCGGACGAGTTCCATCGCTCGGTAGTTGTTGAGGATCATCTGCTCTGACGGGTCCCGAGGCAAACGGCCTGACCGTAGCATCTCCTTCGCGACGACGCGGGTCGTCGCTGCGCCCTCGAGTTGGCTCGACGTGATGGCTTCCTCCATCAGAGAGCGAGTGATGTACCGGTCACGCTCTCCGGGAGTCGCCGCTGCTTCTGAAAGGAGCACCTGTCCCGCTGCGTCACGGTCGATTCGGTGGAGCCGCTCCAGGACGGGGTCGACGAGGGCGTACCTGAACGGAGCCCCCTCGGGATCGACGAGAGGGAGAATCCGATACTGCGCTCCTCGCGCCATTTTGCGTGCGGCCCAGACCTGCTCGGCGGACAGGACGGACCGGGTTGGAATCCGACGGAGGGTGTCCCAATGGCGGTACTTCCCGTCGGGAGCGGGCCCGCGTGCCATCTCCTCTATCATGGCGCTCCCGGCCTCGCTCGGTTGACCGCTCGGCGTCGGCTGACCGGCCTGGACAAATGTCTCGATCGCGGCCTGCCGATTCGGTGCCTTCTGAGGGATCTTCATGCGCGCCGGGGCGGCCAGGTATCAACAACCTATCAATTACCTATCAGCCTGATAGTTCCGGTCGCCCTCCCGCCCAGGACCCTCCGATCGGCCCTGGGGCGTGGGCGGTCAGGGACTCGAACCCCGGACCCCCTCGGTGTAAACGAGGTGCTCTAACCAACTGAGCTAACCGCCCGACGCGTACGCTCCCGCTGGCGTTCACCAGCAGAAGGCGAGGATGGCGGGACACTCGCTGAGCGCCAGCCAGCCTCGGAGCGGGAAACGGGACTTGAACCCGCGACCCTCAGCTTGGGAAGCTGATGCTCTACCAACTGAGCTATTCCCGCGGGTCGTCACCGGCATGAGCCGATGCGGGCGATCAAGGTACGGGGGCAGCGCGCAGCCGGTCAACCTGGACGCCAGCGGTGCCCGGAAGTCAACGGCGCTTCACGGGACGCACGGGGCCACACGGTATCTTTTTCAGTCGCCGCCTTCGGGCCTTCCGTCGGCGGCGCCTCTGTGTTCTGCGGCCGAGGTCCTCCGCCGCTCGACCCGACGCGCCCCAGGCGCCCATCCCATGAAGCGCACCTACCAGCCCAGCCGCCGCAAGCGCGCCAACAAGCACGGCTTCCGTGCCCGCATGGCGTCCAAGAACGGCCGCAACGTTCTCGCTCGCCGCCGGGCCAAGGGCCGTCACGCCCTCACGGTCAGCGACACCAAGTCCGGCAAGTAGCCGCCCGCTGGCGTCGCCCCTCGCCGGCAATCGCCCGAGGAGGCTACCAGCGGAGCACACCCGGGTGCGGCCGAACGCCTTCCCCCGCTCGCGCCGCCTCAAGCGTCGCCGCCTTCTTCGGCCCCTCTTCGACCGCGGCCGGGCCGATGTGCAGCGCGTCCGCGCCGGGACCGTCGTCCTGCTGGCGCGCGCCGTCCCGCGAGAGGCCACCGGGTACGACGTCGGCGTGCAGATCGGCTTCGCGCCGGGCCGGCGGCGCACGAACGCCACCCGGACAGCCGTCCGCCGGTACCTTCGCGAGGCGTTTCGCCAGCACCAGACGCCCCTGCTCGACCGGTTCTCCGCACGCCCCGACTGCCTGACGATCATGGCCCTCTACCGAGGCCGCGACGAGACGGCCTCTGCGGACATCCGCCGCGACCTGCCCCGCGCCCTCGCCCGCCTGGCCGAGACCGACATCCCGCTGGCGGCATGCGCGACCGCACCTCCGGACGCGCTCGACCCGTAGGCGCCCTCATCCCCCAACGCTCCCCGTGGAACCCCAGGGTCTCGACCGCACTGCCCTCCTCGGCATCCTCCTGATGTCCCTCATCCTGGGGGTGTGGATGATCCAGTCCGCGCCGCCACCCGAGGAGATCGAGGCACGCCGGGCCGCCGCCGACTCGATCGCAGCCGTCCGCGCTGCAGCCGATTCCGTCGCCGATGCCGCCGAGGCCGTCGAAGAGGACGCCCCGCTGGCGGCGCCGACCGACTCCGC
>JBCDLV010000034.1:0-16387 GCA_038744895.1 Bacteroidota bacterium
CTGCCCGGACACGCCGCGCACGCTGAGATGGCACCCTTCCCGGCACGCTCGACGGTCGAGACGCTGTCCGTGGACCTCAATGAAGGACGGCCGGCGGCGACCATCGTGTTGCTCTACCCGGACGAGGAGGGAGATGCGAATCTGGTCCTGACCGTCCGCACCGATGCCCTGCGCGACCACGCGGGGCAGGTGTCCCTGCCGGGGGGAAGCCTGGAGACCGGCGAGACGCCAGAGGATGCTGCTCGGCGCGAGGCGTTCGAGGAAGTGGGGGTGGCATCGGAGGCCGTCGAGATTCTGGGTCGGCTCACGCCCATCTACATCCCGCCGTCCCGGTTCTCCGTGTGGCCCCTGGTGGGGATGACGCCTGCCCGTCCGCCGTTCGTGGCGCAGGAGACCGAGGTCGCCGCTGTCGTCGAGGTCCCCGTCGCGCACCTGCTCGACGATGCCCGTCGCCAGCGGTCGGTGCGTGATGCGCCGCTCGGCTCATTCGAGGTGCCGTACTTCGCCCTCGCGGGGCTGGAGGTGTGGGGCGCGACCGCGATGATGCTGGCAGAGTTTGTGGCGGTGGTCCGCTCGCGGTCTACAGGTCGACCGGAATCGTCGTCTGAGCGCGTGCAAGGATGGTAGGATTGGCCTGCGAGGCAAACTTCTGCTCCGACTGGCGAACGATCTCCTGGTCCTCCCTCGTGACAACGACTTCGACCTCCGCCGCCTCGTTGGCCTGAAGCTCTCCCTCGGCCTCGATGTAGTAGAGGCCGCTGACGTCTTCGAACGCTACCTCCAGGGTGTATGAAGTAGGGTCTGGACTCACCGACGCTACGACGACCTCCCCGCTGGCGCCGCGGTAGCGGACCTGCATGCTCTCCGTGGCTCCCGTGAACGACGTCGTGTAGGTCACCAGGAACGGCGGCTCCTCCGGCGGCTCCGGGGGAAGGGGCTCTTGGGAATCGCAGGCCGCGATAGCGACGGCGAGCAGGCAAAGGAGGAGCGGACGCATGGGCAACAGAAGAGTGTGGCGAAAAGCTAGGACCGGGCAAGCGGTCCGTCGAGGGGCTTCGGCAGTGACCCCGTGCTACAGGTCCACGGGCTCCACCGAGCGCACCCCGCTGGCGAGGCGGTCGACGAATGCCGCGGGCGAGCCGGCCGAGTGATAGAACAGGAGCAGATGGCCTCCGTCGGCGGCGTCGTCTGCGAGACGGTCGCGCCAGGTCTGCGACGTAGCCCCGTCGACATCGTACTTGGCTTGGTACCGACGCGTGACCGCACCCGGCGTGGCGAGCACGTCCCCTCCGAACACGACCTGGAGATCGCCTGCATGGATGCGCACAGCCTGATGCGCCTCCGTGTGTCCGCCCGTGACAGTTAGAGATACCCGGCCGACCTCCACATCGCCATCCACCCGCACGAGCTGTCCTTCGCGGTCGAGCGTCTCGATGACGATGTCCCGCGCCCGCGCGGAGTCGCCGAGGTATCCGCCAGCGGTGATCTCGCCGTCCTGGACCACATAGTCGGCCGAGGGGAACGTCGGACGCCAGTCGGTGCCGACGGCAGAGATCGCGCCGCCCGCGTGGTCGAAGTGGAGGTGTGAGAGGATGACGCGGTCGATGGACTCGGGCGCGACGCCACGGGCCGCCAGTCCGTCGAGAAGGAACTCCGTCCCTCGGCCCTCGGCCCAGGAGCCGAGCCCCGTGTCGATCAGCAGCGTTTCCTCCGGCGCCCGCACCAAAAACGGCGTGACCGAAATGAACAGCGTGCCCGGACGGGGCGGGTCGCCCTCCTGGTGGGGAACGAACCGCTTGTCCAGCCCGACCGTGAAGCGCCCCTCCGAGAGGGCGTGGATGTCGAGGTCTCCGTACGTCACGAGATCAGAGAGCCGATGGGCGCCGACGATGCCCCGCTGGCGGTGCGCGGCGTTCGTCGGTCGCCTCGCCAGCGGGGATGCTACTCAGAAGCCCGCTCGTAGGCGGCGATGATGTCCTTGACCAGCTTGTGCCGCACGACGTCATTCTTGTCGAGGTCCACGAAGTCGATCCCGCCGATCCCTTCCAGGATATCGCGGGCGCGAACGAGGCCGGACGTGGCCCGGGTCGGGAGGTCCGTCTGCGACGCGTCGCCGGTGACGATGGCTCGGCTGCCGGCGCCCAGTCGGGTCAAGAACATCTTCATCTGGCCCGCCGTCGCGTTCTGCGCCTCGTCCAGGATGACGAACGCGCTGTTGAGGGTCCGCCCGCGCATGTACGCCAGCGGGACGATCTCGATGATGTTGCGCTCCAGGTAGCTCCGCAGCTTGTCCTGCTCGATCATGTCCTCCAGCGCGTCATAGAGCGGGCGCAGGTAGGGGTCCACTTTGTCCTTGAAGCCGCCGGGTAGGAAGCCCAGGCTCTCGCCAGCCTCGACCGCCGGGCGCGTGAGGACGATCTTCTTGACCTGGCGGCTCTTGAGGGCGCTCACGGCCAGCGCGACGGCCGTGTAGGTTTTGCCCGTTCCCGCTGGGCCGACGGCGAAGACGATGTCCGACTGCCGTGCCGCCTCCACGAGGCGCGTCTGCCCGTCCGTCTTGGCCTGGATGGTGCCGCCCGCTGGCGTGAACAGGATGGCATCGCCTGCACCCCGGAGCCGCTGCCCCGAGCCGACGCGCGCCAAGTCCAGGACCGTGTCGACGTCGTTCTCGGTGAGGTTGCCGTTGCGGTTGAGGATCATCGTCAACTCGCCCAGGACCCGCTCGATGCGGTCTACGTCGGCCGTCGGGCCCTGGAGCTTGAGCTGGTCCCCGCGCGCGACGATCCGGGTGGCCTCGAAGGCAGACTCGATCTTGCGCAGGTAGATGTCGTTGAACCCGAACAGTAGCAGCGGCTCGGCGCCGCTGATGGTGATGGTCCGGTCGATGTGTGGAGTGGTCTCGGCCACGCGGTCGGAGAGGGTGGAGTGGAAAGCTACCCGGCGCCAGCGGGCGGGTTCGTCAACACTCGGGCAACCCGAGGCCACCGGGGATCGCGGGAAAGCGGATGGCGTACGGCGCGCATGGTTCAGCGCACAGCCCTCGTGGTCCCGTTCACCAAGATGAACGGCGCCGGCAACGACTTCATCGTCCTCGACAATCGATTTCTCCGTTTCAGCGAAGGCGAGCTGGCGACGATGGCTCGGCGGTTCTGCCCACGCCGGACCGGCATCGGCGCCGACGGCCTGCTGGCGCTGGAGGACGCGGAGGACGCAGACTTTCGGATGCGGTACCGCAACGCCGACGGGTCGCTGGGTACGATGTGCGGCAATGGCGCTCGCTGCCTCGCGGGCTTCGCGGCCCGCGCGGGCCTGGGCACAGAACAGGACGATGGGGTGCGTCTCCAGTTCGACACGGACGGCGGCCGGTACTGTGCCCGCGTCCCGGACAGGGGCAGAGCAGGAGAGGTCGTGCTCGAGGTCCCCGACGCGGGTGACATCTCGCCAGTGGAGGCGGCGGGACGCGACGGCCTGCTGCGCATCTGGACGGGCACCGAGCACGTCGTTCTCTTCGTCGACGACGCGTCGGAGACGGACGTAGCCGCCCTGGGGCCTGCCATCCGTCAGGACCCGGCCTTCGACCCCACGGGGACCAACGTCGACTTCGTGGAGGTCTCGGCTGGCGACCGCCTCGTGGTGCGGACGTTCGAGAAGGGCGTCGAGGCGGAGACGCTGGCGTGTGGCACGGGAGCCGTCGCCTCTGCGCTAGCAGCGCATCACGCCGGCCGACTCGGTCCGGCCACCGGGCGACGCTCCGTAGCTGTCCAGATGCCAGGTGGCACGCTCACGGTCGGCTTCGACGAGGCAGGCGGTGCTGTGACCCTTGCTGGACCTGCAGAGACGGTCTACGAAGGCACGCTCGAATGGATGGGCGAGTGACTTGGGGAGCCTGAAGCGAGGCTGTATCGTAGATCCACAGCTTCCTCGGTCGATCCGATGCGCATCCTCGTCCTTCTCCTGGTGGCCTCGGTCGCGCTGCCGACATCGGCCCAGTTCGTGCCGGATGAGTTTCCCGATGCGACGGAGTCGATGGCCGAGCGCAACCGCCGGGACCTCGTCGAGCGCCACCGTGGATTCCTCTCGGGTCTGTACTCGGAGAGCGCCTTCGCTGTAGGACCGCAGGCGGGCGCGCCGGACCTGCTGGCGGGGGCCACGGCCGAGAACGGCTATCGCTTCGCCAGCGGGGATGCCCTGGCGCTCGTGACGGCCTACCGGGCCCCGCTGGCGCTCGATCCCGTCTCCAGGCTCCCAGAGGCCGGGAGCGTCCTGCTCGGTGCCAACGGGACGCTGGCGCTGCGTCGGTTCGCGCCGTCGTCCGGGCTCGCGCGACGCGCCGAACTCGGCATCGGCGTGTCGGCCCTGTTCGATGAGGCGGCGACGATCTCGACGCTCGACATCACGCCGCGCGTCACGATCCCGCTCACGCCGGTGATGAGCCTCCCGGTCGGCGTCCGCATCAGCCACGAGCTCGGAGACGCGACGCCTCGCGGAACGTTCGTCGGGCTCAGCATCGGCGTCCGCCGGATCTGGGCCGACGAGGCGCGGATGGTGCTGGAGTAGGTCCTGGCGAGCACTCACTCCGCTAGCGGCTGCTGTCCCCGTTGGCACCACGACACGTGGGTCGTGGGCGAGTGGCGAGCGGCCAGTGGCAGATCGTGTTGCACCTCCCCCTGACTCGCGGGCAAGCTGTCGTACCCAATCCGGTTCATCTGCTCCGGTACGAGTCGCCTTAGGACATGGAAGTATGGGGGGATGGGAGTGGATGAGCACTCCACCCACATACCCCCATACCCGAACACTCCATCCGGATTTGGTATCACTCCCGTAGCGCCAGCGGTCCAGCCATGCCGGCAGGGTAGAGACGGGCGGGGCCGTCGAAGCGTTTGGCTACGCGAGCCCGCGATACAGGCTGGCAACCCCGAATGTGAGGCGTTGAAGGGCGAGCGTGTCATATCCCGCCGTGCGCATGGCGGCGAGGAAGTCCTCCCCGTCGGGGAAGACGGCGACCGACTCGGGGAGGTACTCGTACGCTTCTGAGGAGCCGGAGACGGCGCGCCCGACGCGTGGCAGCACGTGCCGCGAGTAGAACTCGTAGCCCTGCTTCACCGGGAACGTGGTCGGGTGGCTGAACTCCAGCACGACGAGCGGCGCCCCTGGCTTCAGGACACGACGCATGCCGCGAAGGCCGGCGACCAAATCCTCGAAGTTGCGGACCCCAAAGGCCACCAGCGCGCCGTCGAATCGGTCCGTCTCGAACGGCAGGTCGGTAGCGTCGCCCTGGACAAGCGTCACTCGATCGTCGAGCCCTCGGTCCGCCAGCTTGACGCGGCCACCGGAGAGCATCCCATCGGAGATATCGACGCCGACGACGGTGCCGCCCAGTGAAAGTGCCTCGATGGCGAGGTCAGCGGTTCCGGTTGCGACGTCTAGGATTTCCTCGGGCGGTGCGGTCAGTGCGTCCTTGAGAAACGCGACCGACTGCTTGCGCCACCACACGTCAACGCCAAACGAGAGAACGCGGTTGAGGACGTCGTAGCGCGGCGCGATCTCGTCGAACATGGCCTCGACGTGGGCGCGCTTTCCAGGTGCCTCTCTAATGGGGGGCTTGATCATGGCTCGATTTGGGGTCTGCGAACGTACCCGTCTGGGTTAGCAAGGGTGCGGGGGCTTCGTGAACCCTCTGCGCTTTCATTACTTTCTGAAACCAAGCGAATAGGGTCGGGGCGTTCCTGACCCGATACTCTTGCTCATCCGCGTCCCCCCCGCGCTCACGTGTCCTTCGCCCCCTCGGCTCCAACGACCTCCGATCAACTCCTCCAGGCCGTCGAGACGGTCACATCGATCACGGATCGCCCGGAAATCGAGCGAGTTGAGATCCAGGTCGCCGACACGGACCCGCTGTTGTGGCTCGCGGCACAGACCGGTGGCCCAGCGCTGTACTGGCGTGGCCGTGGCGACCGAGAGGCCCGTGCGGCGCTTGGAGCCGCGCGCTCGGTGAACGCCCGAAGTCTCGAGGAGGCCAGCCTTACAGACGCAGGCGACGCGTTGCCCGCTGGCGCCCGCATGTGGCTGACGGCTCGGTTCGATACCGATGCAGAGGTCGGCCACGAGTGGCTGGCGTTCGGCGGCGTTCGCCTCGTTTTGCCGCGTGTGGAGCTTCGCCAGCGGGGCCGCGATTGCACACTCTCCGTCTACATCCTCCCGGGCGAGACCGCCGAGGAGGTCATGGACGCCATCGGCGAGCTCCAGCCTCCGGTCGATTCCGACGCTGAGCTGGACCTGCCGTTCATGCGGCGCGACGACCCTGACCGCTCGGAGTGGGGGCGGATGCTCCGCTGGGCATTTGGCTCGTTCAGCCGGCGCCGGCTGGACAAGGTGGTCCTCGCCCGTCGCGCGCGGTTCACCTTCGAGCAGCCCGTGGACGCCGTCGCTCTGATGCAGCGCCTCGAAGCCGCGACGCCGCGCTGCTACCACGCCCTGGTGGCTCCGCGCGGGCTCACCGGGCCGACGTTCGTCACGGCTACCCCGGAGCGCCTGATCCGGGTTCGAGGCGCCGAGGTCGAGACCGAAGCCGTGGCGGGCACCCGCCCCCGTGCCGAACTGGACGCCACCGACGACGAGCTTCGCGACGAGCTTCTCAGCAGCGAAAAAGACCGCCGCGAGCACGCGTTCGTCCGGAGTGCCATCGGGGCTGCGCTGACCCCGCTGGCGCGACATGTTGAGACCGACGACGAGACCACGGCCATGACGCTGGCCCGCGGGCGACACCTCCGGACGGGAATCCGCGCGACCCTCGCCGATGACATCGGTCCGCTCGATGTGCTCAGAGCCCTCCATCCGACGCCCGCGGTGGGAGGCACGCCGACCCGCCAGTCGCTCGATGCGATCCGACGGCTGGAGCCGTTCGACCGCGGCCTCTACGCGGGCCCCATCGGCTGGATCGGCCGCGACGACGATGGGCAGCAGTCGGCGGATGTCTCCGTCGGCATTCGATCCGGGCTCGTCAACCAGCGGACCCTGTCGCTCTATTCAGGGGCCGGGATCGTCCCCGGCTCGACGCCATCGGCGGAGTGGGCCGAGATCGAGCACAAAATCGGCGACTTCGCGCGCGTCCTCGGGCTCGCGGAACGAATCGAGGCGTAGGAGCCCGCCGGCTCCCCGTCGTCTGTGATCGAACACATCCGCTCCGCTCCCAACATCAACCACCTGTGGGCGGCACTCCTGGTGGAGGAGTTGGTCCGCCAGGGGACGACGTTCTTCGTAGTGTGCCCTGGAAGCCGAAGCACCCCGCTGGCGGTGGCTGTCGCCCAGAACCCCGTGGCCGAGGCCCTGGTCCACTGGGACGAGCGTGCTGCCGGGTTCGTCGCCCTCGGCTGGGGCCGGGCCACCAGGCGGCCTGCTGCCGTCGTGACCACGAGCGGGACCGCTGTCGCCAATCTCCTCCCGGCTGCCGTCGAGGCGGACGCGGACGGCGTGCCGCTCCTGCTGCTGACCGCCGACCGGCCACCGGAGCTCCGCGAGACGGGCGCCAACCAGACCATCCGCCAGCCGCCCATCTTCCAGGACGTGACCGGCTGGCGATTGGACAGCCCGGTGCCCACAGCGGATGTCCCCGCGCGCTGGGTGTTGTCGACAGCTGCGCACGCGGCGCACTGCGCACGCCAGCAGGCCGGGCCCGTGCATCTGAACCTGCCGTTCCGCGAGCCTCTGGCAGCGACGCCCGACGGTACGGAGACGGCTGCATACCTCGCGGACGTGGAGCGATGGGCGACCACCGATGCTCCATGTCGGAGCTTCTCGCAACTGGACCGTCAGTCCGAGCACATCGACGCCGACGACGTGGATCCTGACTTGATCGGCAGGCTCTCCCGCGCCGACCGAGGGCTCGTCGTGGTGGGAGACCTGGGACTGAACACACGTAGCGTGAAAGCGGCAGGCATGCTCGCAGGCGAGCTCGGCTGGCCTCTGCTTCCGGATATCCGGTCGGGTCTCCGACTCGGGCCTGCGCACCCGGGGACCCACGTTGTGCCGTACGTCGACCTCGCGCTGACGAGCCGCGAGCTGCGGACACGGTCTCCCGATGCGGTCGTTCACCTCGGCGGGCGGCTCACGTCCAAGCGGCTCGGGCGCTACCTGCGAGAGGCTCGTCCAGGCACGTATGTGCGCGTCGGACCTGGCTCGTCTCGGCTCGACCCGGATGGGCTCGTCACAGACCGACTCCGCGCGACGGTTCATGATGGCGCAGTGGCCCTCTGCGGCGCAGCCTCCTCCGAGTCCTCCCACTGGCGGGCGGTCTGGGAAGCGGCCTCGAAGGTGGTCGGCGAGGCGCTCGACCTCAGCGAATTCAGTGAGGCGTCCATCGCAGATCGCGTAGCCGGCGCCGTTCGGGAAGAGGACGCGCTCGTGGTCGCCGCTTCCATGCCTGTCCGAGATGTCGAGGCCTTTGCCTCGGCCGGGTCCGCCAGTACGTGGGCCGTTGCGAACCGGGGCGCCAGCGGGATCGACGGAACGATCGCGACGGCGCACGGCGTCGCGCGTGGGCTGGACGGAGCGGTCATGGTCCTGATCGGTGACCTCGCGCTGCTTCACGACCAGACGAGTCTTGCGCTCCTCCGCGAGGGGCCGCTTGTGACCGTCGTGGTCATCAACAACGACGGCGGCGGCATCTTCCACCGGCTGCCCATCGCCGACGGTCCAGGCGCGCTGGCGGCTGGCACGTTCGAGCGGATGTTCGGGACGCCCCACGGGCTCACGTTCGAGCACGCCGCCGCGCAGGCCGGACTTGCCTACCGTCAGCCGACGACGCAGGAGACGTTCGAGGAGGCTCTCAATACGGCCCGCCAGTCGGGCGAGAGTACGCTGATCGAGGTGCGCACCGACCGTGCCGAGCAGACGGCACTGCGCCAGCGGATTGAGGCCCAGGTGGCCGCCGCCGTCGATGCGGCCCTCGCGAAGTTGGACGACGCGTGAGGCCACCGGTACTCCTGCTCCACGGGTTCATGGGCCGAGGAGCCGACTGGCGCGCCGCGCGAGACCACCTGCCTAGGGACTGGACCGTGGACGCACCAGACCTACCCGCCCACGGCGACCTCCGAGACTTGCCCGCTGGCGCGGTCACGATGGACGCTGCTGCCAGCCGGCTGGCGGACGCCCTCGATGCGCCAGCAGACGTGGTGGGCTACTCGATGGGGGGGAGGCTGGCGCTCCACCTCGCCGTGATGCGACCGGAGTCTGTCCGGCGTCTCGTCCTCGTCTCCGCGTCGCCAGGCCTGAGAACCGAGCAGGAGCGTGCCGACCGGCGGGCGCTCGATGCCGCCCGTGCAGCCGAGATCGCCAGCGGGTACGCGTCCTTCCTCGACCGATGGTACCGGATGCTGCTGTTCGCGTCGCTCTCCGAGTCCGCCCGCCGGGACCTCGTCGGCGACCGGCTGCGCCACAACGACCCGCTGGCGCTCGGGCGGTCTCTGGTGGGTATGGGTACTGGAGCCCAGCCTTCGCATTGGGGAACGCTGGCGGGAATCTCTACCCCGGTTCTCGCCGTAGCAGGCGCGCTCGACAAGAAGTACGTCGGTCTCGCCCGTGAGATGGCCGAGACCGGGCGTGTCGAGGTCGCCGTCGTCCCCGATGCCGGCCATGCCCTTCTCACCGAGGCGCCGCGTGCGCTCGCCGATTCCCTCTCCCGATTTCTCTCCTGATGGCTGAGACCAAACCGCACCACACCACCGACCGCCCCTCCGTCGCTGGCCCCTTCGAGTGGGTCACAGTCGGGGCGTTCGAGGACATCATCTACGAAAAGGGCGCCGAAGGCACCAACACGGCGGGTATCGCTCGGGTGACTATCAACCGCCCGGAGGTTCGCAACGCCTTCCGGCCGACGACGGTCACCGAGATGATCGCGGCCATCGACGACGCGCGCGATGATCCGAGCATCGGTGTGTTCGTGCTGACGGGCGCGGGAGACAAAGCGTTCTGCGCCGGCGGTGACCAGCGAATCCGGGGAGACCACGGCTACCGCGAGGTCGAGAACGGCAAAGAGACCGGCATGCAGCGGCTTAATGTGCTCGACTTTCAGACGCGGATCCGCAAAATGCCGAAGCCGGTGATCGCAGCCGTGAACGGCTGGGCCGTTGGCGGCGGGCACGTGCTGCACGTCGTGTGCGATCTCACCATCGCCAGCGACAACGCCCGGTTCATGCAGACTGGGCCGAAGGTAGGTTCCTTCGACGCAGGCTACGGCACGTCGCATCTGGCGCGCTTGGTGGGCCAGAAGAAGGCACGCGAGATCTGGTTTCTCTGCCGCCCCTACAGTGCACAAGAGGCCGTCGAGATGGGCCTCGTCAACACCGTCGTCCCGCTGGCGGAGTTGGAGCGCGAGACCGTCCAGTGGTGCCGCGAGATCCTCGCCAACTCGAACATCGCCATCCGCATGATCAAGGCGGCTGCGAACGCCGACGAGGACGGAGGCGCAGGCCTGCAAGAACTGGCGGGCCATGCCACCATGCTGTTCTACATGACAGAGGAAGGCCAGGAGGGCAAGAATGCCTACCTCGACCGCCGACCGCCCAACTTCGACGCCGAGGGCTATCGGCCCTAGGGCTGAGGCCAGTCGGACGGGGCCAGCGGTCGGACGCTGGATCTTTTCCCTGGCCACTCCCGCTCCTCTGCTGGCTCCATGCAATCCATCCCGTTTGCGACCGACGACGTCCACGGCGGCTTCTCTGAGGGCCGCGGCGCCGTTCGCGTGGAGGACGACGAGATCATCCTCGAGGTACAGGTCAAGCTCCTCGGGATGATCGATCGGGGCGTGCAGACGTTTCGGTTCGACCTGACGGATCTGGAGTCCGTCGAGCATTCCCGCAACATGGTCCGCGACTGCGTGACGCTCCGGACACGGCCGATGGACATCATCACCCGCGTGCCGGGCTCCTCGGAAGGGCGGCTCCGCCTCAAGTTCAAGCGCCGCTACCGGCGCGCGGTCGACGCGCTCATCGACAAGCTGGACCTATGGCTGATTCAGTGACCGCTGGCGCTCGGCCGTCTGCCGCGAGCGTCTGGATCGAGGCTGCCCGTCTGAAAACCCTTCCCGCCGCCGCGGCTCCGGTGCTGGTCGGCATCGCTCTGGCGGTCGAGGCAGGCGCCTTCCACCTGCCGGCGGCCGCGTGTGCGCTCCTGGGTGCGCTGTTCATCCAGATCGGGACCAACTACATCAACGACAGCGAGGACGCCGCACGCGGAACCGACACCGATGCCCGCAAAGGACCTCGGCGCGCGACGGCGACGGGTCTGGTGACGGTCGGCCAGATGCGCGCCGCTGGCGCCGTCGCGTTCTCGCTCGCGTTTGCAGCTGGCATCTTCCTCATCCTCCGAGGTGGGTGGCCGATTCTGGTCCTCGGCCTCGCGTCCATCGCCTCCGGCGTGGCCTACACCGCGGGGCGCTACGCGCTCGCCTACACGGGCCTCGCCGACCTCTTCGTGCTCGTCTTCTTCGGCCCGATCGCCGTGGGAGGGACGTACTACGTTCAGGCGCTCGACTTGCCCCTGTGGGTGCCGGTCGCTGGACTCGGTCCGGGCTTCCTGGCCGTCGCGATCCTGCTGGCGAACAACGTCCGAGACGTCGAGGAGGACCGAGCGGGCGACAAGCGAACGCTGGTGGTCCGCTTCGGGCGAGCCTTCGGCGTTCGCCTGTACGGGATTTGCATCTCGGGTGCCGTGGTCGTTCCGGCCTCACTCACCTTGGTGGCCCGCGACCACCTGGGCGTGCTGGCGGCGTCGGCGCTGGCCGCCGTGCTCGGACGCCAGCTTCAAGGCACGCTGGCAGGCGCGAGCGATCCGGCCGTCCTCAACCCACTCCTGGGCAAGACCGCGGGCCTGCTGGCGCTGTACTCGGTGGTGTTCGCCCTCGGCTGGACCCTGTCCTGATGTCGCGAGGAGACAGAGCGTCTCGGGTCGCTGCGGCGGAGGTGTTTCGCTACCGACTCCCCCTGATCCGCCCGCTGGCGCTTCCATCGGGCACGCATCGCCAGCGGGAGGGCGTGCTGCTTCGCGTGCGCACCGAGGACGGCGCTGAGGGATGGGGGGAGGCTGCTCCGCTGCCTGGATACAGCCCTGATACCCTCGACGACGTGCTCCGCGATGCGCAGCGCTCCCTTCCGGGGATTCGAACATCCTGGATCGGTTCGAAAACGTCTGATCCGGACGATCCTCGCGACCGTCTCGCACAGGCCACCGCGCCGTCGTGGGCGTGCGCAGTCGAACAAGCCGTTCACGACGTGACCGCGATGCGAGACGGCAGGAGTCTCGCGGACGAGTACCACCGGGTGCTCGGACGTTCCAGTTCGGCGCCGTCGGCCACCGTACACGTCAACGCGTTGCTGACGGGGCCCGACCAGGAGCAGGCCGCCTCGATCCGCGAGATGGGCTACCGGGCCGTGAAGCTCAAGGTGGGACGCCGAGACCCCGACGCAGATGCCGCCGCAGTGCGCCAGCTGGCGTCGTCGATGCCCGATACCGACCTGCGCCTCGATGCCAACGGGGCCTGGACCCTGACGCGCGCGGTCGCCTTCGCAGAGGCGCTCGGTGACGTCCGGCTGGCGTACGTGGAGGAGCCGCTTGCCGACCCGAAGAACCTCGCGCAGCTCCTCGACCTGGATCTGCTCCCGGTGGCCCTCGACGAGTCGATTCCGAATGCTCCCCGTGACGGATCTGCCGCGCTCATCGCGCCAGCCGTGGCCGACCGGATCGCGGCGGTCGTCCTCAAGCCGACGCTGGGCCGCACGGCTCGGCGTGCTGCGCGACTGCGTGCCGAGCTGGGTCGGCGAGACGCGCAGATGGTCATCAGCAGCGCGTTCGAAAGCGGCGTGGGGATGCGTCATCTCGTGGCATTCGCTTCGGCCCTTGGAGAGACGCCAGCGGGCCTGGATACCTACCGTTGGCTGGCGGAGGATGTGACGGAGAGCCCGCTTCCCCTCCTGGGTCCGTCCATCGAGGTCGCAGCAGTGCTCGACCCGAATCCCGTCGCCGTCGACCGCCTGATTCCCGTCGATCTGTGACGATTCCCGACCCCGTCCGCCAGTGGGCCGAGACGACGCCGGACGCGCTCGCGCTCGTTACAGACGATGCCAAGTGGGCGTGGGCCGACCTCGACGCCCGCGTCGGACGGTGCGCGGCAGCGCTGGCGCAGGGACCGGAGCGGGTCGCTGTTCGCGCGCCGACCTCCCCCGACCTCGTCGTCCTCGTGCTGGCGGCCCTCCGTGCTGGTCGGCTCCTCGTCCCACTCTCGACGCGATGGACGGATGCCGACGTGGTCGCTGCCCTGAATCGGCTGAACCTCGATAGTCTCCTGTCTGACCACGCTGTGGATGGCGCCAACACCGTCCCGCTGGCGTCTGTGACCGACGACGCTGACGGCTCTCAGGCTGCGCCAGCGGACCTTGAGCTGGAGACCTGGTTCACCGTCGTGCATACCTCCGGCTCGACTGGTGTGCCTAAGGCGGTCGTCCACAGCGTCGGCAATCACGTGTGGAGCGCGCGGGGCGTGATCGAAGGGCTCGGGTTGGACGCTGGAGACCGCTGGCTCCTCGACCTGCCGCTCTACCACGTGGGAGGGCTCGGGATCGTGATGCGCTGCGTGACAGCCGGGGCGACGATCGCCTTGCCAACAGAGTCATCCCTCCCAGAGGCCGTCGCGGCGCTACGGCCGACACACGTGTCGCTCGTGTCGACGCAGCTCCGCCGCCTGTTGGATCAGGGCACAGATCTGTCGATGCTCAAGGTGGCGTTGCTCGGCGGGAGCGGCATCCCACCGGACCTGCTGGCGTCCGCATCCCGGGCCAACGTGCCAGCCGTTGTCTCGTACGGACTTACCGAGATGACGTCGACGGTTACAGCCACGCCAGCTGGCGCCTTTACAGGAGGAGGTACTACATCAGGTCGTGCGCTTCCGTACCGGGAGATCCGAATCTCACTGGACCGCGAGATCGAAGTCGGCGGACCAACGCTCGCAGTCGGTGTCCTCGCCGATGGCGTCGTCGAGCCCCTCGGGCCGTGGCATCCTACCGGAGACCTGGGTTTCCTGGACGAGCAAAGTCGGCTGACCGTGACGGGGCGGCAGGACCTCCAGTTCATCTCTGGAGGAGAGAACGTGTATCCGGAGACCATCGAAGCTGCCCTGCGGAGTCTCGATGCCGTTGTCGATGCGGTCGTCGTCCCCATCCCCGATGCGGAGTTCGGCTTCGTCCCGGCGGCCTTCGTGGAGTCCGCGGACATCCTGGACGCTCGTTCTGTTGAGGACTTTCTGCGCCAGCGGATCCCCGGCTTCATGATCCCACGCATGTACCTACCGTGGGAAGGCCCAGGCGGCATGAAACCAGACCGCAGACGGCTCGCCGATCAAGCGGCTCGGCACACGCGCGATGCTGGATGACCGTCACGTGTGGAAGGCTATCCGTGGCACCAGGGAAAGGACGAGTCACGCCAGGGGGATGGGATGAATCGGCACAAGCGCATGATGTTCATGTACTTAAAGCAACTTGGGTAGTGCGGTAGCGTTTGTCTGCTGCCCTGTCCTGGACGCTTCTGCCTGGCGCTGTGCGCCGTGGCTTGTCTACCCGTGTCGAACCCGACTCGCCCCACGCGGCGCCTGGGTACGCCCGACAGAGCACGTGGCGGCGGGCGGGCTCACGCTCGTCCGCCGTCGTTGTGGTTAGAGTGCGGCATGATCCACCATGAGGCATCGGTCGGCCACATAGGGGAGCCCGGCTTCCTGGGCGAGCCGTTGGGCCTCCTCCGAATGGACTCCGATTTGTGTCCAGATCACGGGGCTCCGGCCGGTGCGCTGGGCTCGCGCTGCAGCATCTCGCACGACATCGGCCACAAACTCCGGGCGCCGAAACACGTCGACCACGTCGATTTTGACCTCTTCCGGAATGGAGACCAGGTCTGGATAGGCCGTCTCGCCGAGGATCTCGCCGTGGTTCGGGTTGATGGGAATCATCGTCAGCCCGACGCGTTGGATGTACTGCGCGATCGTGTGGCTGGTCTGGAAGCCGCGGGGAGAGCACCCCACCACGGCGACCGTTTCTGCGTGGCGGAGAACGGCGTGCGGGTCAGGCGAACTCGGCATGGGTGAGGTGGCGTAGGAGGACGCCAACGCCCTGCTCCAACCCTGGATTCGACCACGACCCGCCCCCACGCGACGGCACCACAAACCGACGAGACGTCGGCTCCGCAAGAGCAGCCCGCTGGCGAGGCTGCTGAGGAACGACAGACCGCTTTGGCTCGCATCGGTCGGCTCTTGCCAAGGGTGCAGTCGGTCGTGCGCTGGGCCTACCGGCTGGCGATCGTCAGCGCGGCGTCGGCTGGCGCCATTGTGGCCGCGATCGCGGACATCGTGCCGGGTGGCCTCGCGTGGGCTGTGGCCGTCACGCTGTGGGCCATCCTGGCGCTTCCCGCGCTCGGGGTAGCCGTCGCGGGCTGGACCCTCGCCGATCTCGCCTCGCTGCCAGGTCAGATCCGCGAGGCCGCGATGGCCGCGGCAGGCCGCCAGCGGGACCAGGAGCCCGCGGCATCCCCAACGAAGCGAAGTCGAATCGGTGGTGTGCTGAGGTCGCTATGGGCGGCGAGGGGGCTGGCGCTCCTGACCAAGGACGGCTGGCTGAAAGCCGTCGGCGCGGTCCGGTTCGTTCGGCTCGCCAGCCTGCCCTTCATGCTCGGCCTGGTCGTGTTCGTGGCCCTCAACGGCGTGGTGATCGCTGGCGGTGTGGTCGCGCTTCTGATTCTGCTGATCTGATGGCATCGCGATCCGCCGATCCGACCACCGAGCGCAGCACTGGCAGCGTCCTCCCCTTCGGCCCTGTGGTCGCCATCGTCGCAGGCGCTGTCATCGCCTTCGGCGTGCTGGCATCGCTCGTGTTCTCCGAGTCGAGCCTCGTCCGCTTCGACGCTGTCGCGCACGACACGCTATTCCGCGCGCTAGGCGAAAGCCGGCAAGGCGGTCTGGCCGTCACGTGGTTCGGCAACAACGACACGCTGGTCGCCTTCGTGGTGCTCACCGCTGGCGCGTTGGCGCTCCGGCACCGCGTGTGGCTGGCCCTGCGGGTCCTGCTCGCCAGCGGGGTCGGAGGCCTGGTGTCGCTCGGGCTGAAGGCGGTGTTCCAGCGCGCGCGCCCCGTGGATCCGGTCGTCGTAGCGGAAGGCTTCAGCTTTCCCAGCGGTCACGCTCTGGCCTCGACCGTGTTCTACGGCATGCTGATCTACCTCTCGTGGCGTCTCGCCACCCGGGTATCGGTCCGCCTGGCGGTGGCGGCAGTGAGCCTCGCCCTCATCATCGCCGTCGGTCTGTCGCGCGTTTACCTGAACGTGCACTACCTGACCGATGTGATCGGCGGGTGGC
>JBCDLV010000035.1:0-16275 GCA_038744895.1 Bacteroidota bacterium
GAGCGCCTACTTCGACCCAGGCCGCATCCGGAAGGCCTCCAAGGCCCTCGGCCTCCAGACCGACGCCAGCTACCGCTTCGAGCGCGGCGTCGACCCGACGGGCCAGGCCCGCGCTGCCGCCCGCGCTGCCGCCCTGCTGGCGGAGGTCGCCGGCGGGACCGTCGTCTCAGGCATGGTCGACGTGCATCCCGTTCCGCACGAGGCGCGGCAGGTGACGCTCCGCCCGTCGCGCGTGGCGACGGTGCTGGGGATGGAGGTGCCACAGAACGAGATCGTCCGCCTGCTCGCGGCCATCGGGTTCCAGGTGGCGGATGCCGAGGCCCGAGGCCTCGACGCGTTCGCGGAAGCGGCCATGCGCGAGGAGGGCGTGGCGGCGGCGGCGGCAGAGGCCGCTGGCGCAGGGCTCGTGGTGACGGTTCCGCCATTCCGGCCCGACGTAGAGCGCGAGATCGACGTCATCGAGGAGGTCGCCCGCCTGTGGGGTTTCGACCGCCTGCCGACGCCAGCAGCGACGCCGGTTCCGCTCGTGCCTGCGAGCGACACGCCGAGCGCGCGACTCCTCGACCGCGTACGCCAGCGGTTGGCGGCTCTCGGCTTCCGCGAGCTGTACACCAACTCGCTCGTGCCGAAGGCGACCGCTGAGGCCTTCGCCGATGCCATCTGGACCGGCCGCGACGGGGCCCCAGTCGACACGCTCAACCCGATCTCGCAAGAAATGGCGGCCATGCGGCCGTCGCTGCTACCCGGCCTGGTGGCCGTGGCGGGCTACAACCAGGCACGCGGCGCCGGTGCGCTCCGCCTGTTCGAGGCCGGCCGCGTCTACCGCCAGTCGGCAGACGGCTCCGGAGCGGTCGACGGGTATCACGAGCACACGTCGCTGTCCATCGGGATGAGCGGCGAGACGCCTGCGTCGTGGAGAGGCCCCGCTGGCGAGACGGATGTGTATGATCTCAAGGGGGTCGTGCTGGATGTCCTCGCGAGCCTGGGCCTCGATGACATCGAGGAGACGCCACGCCCCGCGCCAGAGGGCGTCACGGCGTACGCGCTGGATCTCGCGACGGGAGGCGCGCGACTCGGGAGTCTGGGCCTGCTGGCGGAGAGCATCGGCGATTCGGCAGATCTGTCCGCGCCGCTGTTCGTGGCCGAGCTCGACTGGGACGCCATCGCCTCTCGTGCCGAGAGTGCGCCGCCGACGTACCAGACCATCTCGCGCTTCCCCGTCGCCGAGCGCGACCTCGCTGTCGTCGTTCCGACGAGTCAGCCTGCTGGTCCGCTACTTCGGACGATCCGCAAGGCCGGCGGCCCTCTCCTCCAAGACGTCCGCCTGTTCGACCTCTACACCGGCGACAACGTCGGCGACGACGAGAAGAGCTTGGCCTTCGGCCTCACGTTCGGAGCCGACCGGACCCTCCGCGATAAAGAAATCGACGGCCGCGTGCGCCGGATCGTCAAGGCCCTCGACGCGCAGCACGGCGCTGTCCTCCGTGGGTGACAGCCGGGCGATCGTCGTGTAGGTTCTCCCTGTCACGCGACATTGCCTCGGCATCCTGCTGGCGGCGTTCTACAGCATGGCTCTGAACGGCTGCGTGCGCAACCCGCGCCTGCTGAACCGTGGGCGAGTCCCGCAGGTGCATCTGTTCCTAGCCGCCATGCGCGACCTAGCCCGGCGGTGCGAGAGGCCATGCACGACGTCGTGTCTATTTTGATGTGCCCCCCGATCTCCCCATGGAGCCCAACGATTTCCCCGAGGACGAGCCGGCGCGAGTCGACGCTGGAAACGCAGACTGGCGGTCGCTGAAGCACCTCCGAGACCGGGTCGACGCAGCCGTTCGAGAGATCGAGCGACTCCGCGCGGAGAACGCGGCTCTCGCGAAGCGACTGATCGAGCTGGAGGAAAGAGCCCAGGATGGGTCCTCGTTCTCATTCAGCGACGACGAGGGCTCGGAGGAGCTCAAGGCCCGGGTGCAAGGATTCATCCGGATCGTCGACGGCCTCCTCGCCAGCGGTGACGGCGCCAACGGCACACCCGAAGACGCGCCATGAGCCAGCAGCCTTCCGTTTCCGTCCGCGTCCGGATCCTGGACCGAGACTACCCCCTCCGCGTGGCGCCGGGAGATGAGGACTACACGATCCATCTGGCGACCCGCGTCGACGAGCGGATCCGGCGCCTTCGCCAGCAGCTTCCCACCCAGCCGGACCTGACGCACTCGGTACTGGCGGCCATGGAGCTCGCGGAGGAGTTGTACGCCGCCCGTGCGGAGACCGACCGGCTGCGCGCGCGACTGGAGATCGAGGCCGGCGCCCTGGCCGACCGCATCGACGCCGTGCTGGGCAGTGGCGATGGCGCCCAAGGGGAGCCTCCCAAGGCGAACCTGTAGCCGTGTAGGGTGGGGGGGATTTCGCCGTCTCTGCCGGAACCCGGTCGGCTGGAGGCGCGATATTGGTCTCGCGTGCCAGGGATCCGTTCCTGTCCGCGCCCACCGGCTTGTAGCCACTGCATGGGAACCTGAACAGCGTTTACCGCGGGTGCTCTGTTTAGGACCTGACCATCAGACCGCGCCTGGGATGGTTCGCCGTTCCAGGTTCTGAGGCCGCCTTCGGGCGTCCCCTCAGGCCGCGGAAGTCGAGAGGGTCCAAGGGGCTCCCACATTGTCCGACGAGCAAGGTTCTCGTCCCGCGCTACAGGCTGGTGTCTCTGTTTGCTCTGCGATCCCGGACGGTTGTCCGGCATGGATCGGCAGAGTGTCGCGCGAGCGCCCCGGCGAGGCTGGGGCGCTCGCGCCGTTCCCCCACGCGCTCATGGACCCCCTCCTTCTCTTCGCCGCCTCGGGCATGGTCCTGGCTGGCGCTGTGGGGTTCATGGCAGGGCGGGTCGTACGCGGGGGGGCCGCGAGCGCCCGGTTCGACGCGGCCACCACGCGCGCCGAGGCCGCAGCCGAGCGCACGGAGTCCGAGGCCTCCCGCCTGCGCGAGCGGGCCGAGGCCGACCGCGCAGAGGTCACCGCCGCCCGCGACGACCTCCGGCGGAGGCGCGCTCGGTTCGATCGGCGCGTCGCGGAGGCGAAGGAACGCCAGCAGACGAACCGTGAGAAGCTGGACACGGCCCGTGCCCGCGTCGACGGACGCACACGCCAGCTGAACGAGCGGGAGAGCGCCCTCACGGAGGCCGCCGATGCACTCGACGCGCTCTCTTCCGCCGCCGAGCGCCGCCGCGCCGAGGCCGACGCACTCCAGGAGCAGATCCAGGGACTCGCGGCCACCGTCGGGCGCCGCCAGCAGGAGCTGGCCTCTCGGGAGCGGGAAGTCACGGAACTCGAAACCAAGCTGCGCACCGAGGCAGACCGTCTGGACCGGCTGGTCGAGGAGCACCGCCTGAAGCTGGAACAGGCCGCCGGCATGTCGCGCGACGCTGCCCGCGACGCCCTCGTGTCCGAGCTCACCCGCGAGGCCAAGCTGGAGGCCGCTGGCGCCGTCAAAGCCGCCCGCGACGAAGCGCGCCGCACGGCAGAGCGCGAAGCCACGAAGGTCATCCTCAAGTCGATCCAGCGGCTGGCGGCCACCGCGACCATCGAGCACACCGTGCGCGCGGTCCCGCTGGCGTCAGAGGACATGAAGGGGCGCGTGATCGGCCGTGAGGGCCGCAACATCCGCGCGTTCGAGGCGGCCACCGGGGTCGAGGTCATCGTGGACGACACGCCCGATGCCGTCCTGGTCTCGGGCTTCGACCCCGTCCGCCGCGAGATCGCGCGGCTGGCGCTGACGCGCCTGCTCGACGACGGCCGCATCCACCCCGCACGGATCGAGGAAGTCGTGGCGCAGACCCGGGACGAGGTGGACGAGGAGATCATCGAGACGGGCGAGCAGACGGCGCTGGAGCTTCAAATCCACGGCCTCCACCCGGAGTTGGTCAAGCTGGTCGGGCGAATGCGCTACCGCGCCAGCTACGGGCAGAACCTGCTGCACCATTCGATCGAAGTCGCCAAGCTGTCCGGCCTGATGGCTGCCGAGCTCGGCCTGGACGCGCGGAAGGCCCGACGAGCCGGTTTGTTGCACGACATCGGCAAGGTGGTCGAGGGCGACCTGGAGCAGCCGCACGCCATCGCCGGCATGGAGCTGGCGCGTCAGTATCGCGAGCATCCCGACGTGGCCAATGCGATCGGGGCGCACCACGACGAGGTCCCGATGGCCTCCCCCATCTCGCCGATCGTGCAAGCCGCCGATGCCGCCTCGGGCGCGCGGCCGGGCGCCCGCCGGGAGGCCATCGAGCGCTACGTCCAGCGCCTCCGCACCCTGGAGGAGATCGCTGGCAGCTTCGACGGCGTCCAGCAGGCCTACGCCATCCAGGCCGGCCGCGAGATCCGCGTGATCGTGGACACCAAACAGGTCTCCGACGCACTCGCCGAGACGCTGGCGCGCGACATCTCGAAGCAGATCGAGCGGGACATGGAGTACCCCGGACAGATCAAAGTGACCGTCATCCGTGAGGTCCGCGCGGTATCCGTCGCGCGCTGACTACCCGTCGCGCCCGGAGGCTCGCGGCCGCAGCGAGACCTGCGGCGCCGGCGGGGTCAGTACAGGCTGGCGCCCTCGTTGAGCGCGATCCGGACGACGAGTCGGGCGGGCCGGTCTAGCGCTGGAATCTGTCCGTCGTCGATCAAGTCGTGGAATGTGTTCTGCACAGCCGACCGAATGGCCTCAGAGTCGACGCCCACCGACAGCGTGAGGCCACCGTAGATCGCATCGACGGCGAGGATGCCGTGCGACACGTCCCCACCGAGTTGCCCCGACAGGTCGTACACCTCGTCCCGGGTGAGACGGCCCAGACCCGATGTCGTCCCCGTCCACAAGACGAGCCGGAGCCCGAGGCCCGCTGGCGTCTCCCAGTCGGTTCGGACGATCGACGCTCGGAGTGCAGCCGTCCGAAACTCGTCCCGGAGCAGATGGGCGAATGAGTCATTCTCATACGTCACCTCGAACACGCCGGCATCCGTCGACCGGCGATAGCGGATGGCGCCTGACAGCTGCGACGTGCCGTCGGTGTCGAGGTAGCCCAGAAGGCGGTAGCCAACCTCATGGCGTCGACTCGACCGAACGGCACCTCGGGAACCTGCCCGGACCGACGGCCCGAACGCAGCGGCAAGCTCAACGCTAGGCACCGCGCCGAGGCTGGCGCCGTCGAGGCCGAGGTCCTGAACGTGCCCGTTGGCAGCCGCACGGAGGCGCAGACCGACCGCCAGCGGCTGGCGATCCAGAAGCCACACGCGCGCGTCTGCCCGGAGCCCCAGGTCTGTCTCGTGCGTGCCCACCGTCGCCGTCAGAGCACCTCCGAGGGACCATCGCTGCCCGTCGACGAAGCTCACGCTGCCCTGCGCAACGGCCGAGGTCCAGGCCAGCGCCGCGACGAGAACCGCAACGCACCTCATCCCCCGCTGACGGGCGTGATCAGGGCCACCTCGTCCCCCTCAGCGATCCGCGTCTCGAACGGCACGTAGCGGAGGTTGACCGCGAGCCGGATCGTCGGCCGGTGTGTCGCGACGGGAGCATAGGCCTCCGCCAGCCGGTCGAGCAGATCGGTCCCGCTGGCGCCAGCGGGCACCTCGACGGTTACCTCGCCCGCGCCGATCTCGCGGCGCAGGACGTCGAACAGGAGCACGCGGATCTCAGGCACGGGCTACTCGACGCCTTCCGGCGCCCACTCGACCTCTGGAGAGCGATAGAAATGGACTCCGAGCGCGGCCCAGCGCGGACCGAAGGCCCCGAGCCGCTGGCGGTAGCCGTCCCACGAGCGCAGCGCTTGGGGCGTCCACGCGATCTCGGCGACGCCCGCCAGCCGCGGGAACGCCATGAACTCGATGTCGCGGACGGTCCCGATCGTCTCCGTCCACAGCGGCGCCTCGACGCCGAGCACGGCGGAGTCCGCGACGCCGTCCACGAGCGCGCTCGGGTCCCAGTCGTAGGCGTCACGGACGCCGTTGAGACCGGCCCAGGTCAGCCCCAGAGCGGTCGTGGAGTCGTACTTGATGTCGAGGTAGATCCGGTCCGCAGGAGACAGGACGAGGCGAGCGCCGTTCTGAACCGCGTCTGCCAGGTGCTCGGCGCTCTCAGGCGTCACTGGGCGCCAGGCCTGAACGATGGAGCCAGGAAGGAGCGGGACATCGGTCTCCGCCACCTCGTCCCACGCCATGAACGTCCGGCCGGTGGGAGCGACGATCTCTTGAGCACGCGTCATGAACCGGCGATAGTCCTCGACGGGTAGCTCGTGGACCTCGTCTCCGCCGAGGTGAATCACGTCGCCGGCGTACGCCGCCAGTGCCTCGGTCACATCGCCGACGAACGCATAGGTCTCCTCGCGGTCGACGCACACCGTGCTGAACCCGACGCGGATGCCAGTGTAGGGGGCAGGCGCCACACCGTCGCAGTTCAGCTCCGGCGTCGAGACGAGCGCGGCGTTCGTGTGGCCGGGCAGGTCGATCTCGGGGACGACGGTGATGAACCGGTCCGCCGCGTAGCGCACGATCCGCTCGACGTCAGCGGTGGTGTAGAACCCACCCGGCCCGCCGCCGACCTGGGAGCGTCCGCCGATCTCCGTGAGCTCTGGGCGCCCGGGGATCTCGATCCGCCAGCCCTGATCGTCGGACAGGTGGAGGTGCAGCCGGTTCAGCTTGTGGAGCGCCATCAGGTCGATCACGCGCTCGACATCTTCGACCTCGAAGAAGTGGCGGGACACGTCGAGCATCATGCCTCGCCACGCAAACCGCGGCCGGTCGACGATGCGGACCGCCGGAATCGGGAGTACCGTCGGGAGCGCTGCCTCGTACTCGACGCGAGGCGGCATCAGCTGGCGGAGGGTCTGGGCAGCGTAGAACATCCCGGCTGGAGCGTTCGCTGTCAGAGAGACGTGATCGGACCGGACCTCTAGCTCGTAGCCTTCGACCCCGAGGTCTGGGCGGTCCAGGAGGCGCAGCGCGACCATACCCGATCCTGCCTCCGGCACCGGTTCGTCACCGGGAAGCGCGAACAGTGATTCGCGCGTCGGGCCGACGAGGATAGACAAGGCCTCCGCGATGCGCTCCATCTCATCGAAGTCGCCGCCGTCGGTGACGATCGGCGTCGCGCCGGTCAGCAGGAACGGCTCGGCGTTCACGACCTCGACCTCGGCGGGATACGGGATCAGCGCCAGCGGTTGGGCGCTGGCGGCAACCGTCAGCATGAGGAGGAGAGGGAGGATGCGCATTCGAGGACCGTCAGCGAACCGCCAGGATACCTCTCACTCAGTTGAGGACGCGGCGTAGCCACGCCGGGTAGCCCATCGCTGCGTCAGCCGGCAGGGTCGGGGCACCCGGCCCCAGCCACTGCTGGACGCCCGCGACAAACGCCGCGCGTCGGATCGTGTCTGTCGCGCCCGCGGCCTCTAGACACACCGAGCCCCACACGCCGTCTCCGACCCGCACCTCGGACACCTCCAGCGTAGCCCCACCGCCTCCCACCTCGATGCGACGTTGCCACCGGTTCTTCTCAACACGGACCCAGCCAGTGGACGGCTCCTCGTCATCCGCGCGAGCAAACGACCACTTGGTCCACTCCTCTACGGTAGCGCGGACGACGCCAGTCTCGCGGCTGGCGGTGGCCGCCGCCAGCGGGCCGAGGACGGCGCTCCGCCGCTTCGCCTCGACGCGGCCCTCGCGGAGCTTGACGCCGAGCGCATCGCCCGCCGGCACGAGGTAGAGATCCGCCCGCGACTCCGGCTCGACCGGGGGCCCGAGGGCCTCGAACCGGGTCCAGACAGGATCGGGAAGCGTGCCGCCCAGAAACCAGCGGACCTCGCGCGTGCGGAGGGTCTGCACCTAGGCTGCTCCGATCATCCCCGTCACGCCCGCACGGATCATGGCCACCGAGATCGCCGCGAGGAACAGGCTGGCGACCTTCGCGACAGCCTTCGACGTGCCTGGGCCGAACAGCCGAAGCAGCGACGGACCGAAGGAGAACGCAACGAACACGAGTGCCATGTTGACCACGATCGACACGAGGGTTACCGGCCACCCGAACTGCCCTTCCGCAATCAGGATCGTCGTGATCGCCCCGGGCCCCATGATGAGCGGAATGCCGAGCGGGACGACGGGCAGGTCGGCCGGGTCGGCGGCGGACGTCTCGACCTTCTTGCGATCTTTCTTCTTCCCGCCACGCCGGTTCTTGGTATCGCCGAAGGCGAGGTCCGTCACAGCGATCACCAGCAGGATGATGCCGCCGCCGACGCGCAGGTCGTTGAGTGTAATCCCGAGCGTGTCGAAGATGACCTGCCCGGCGAACAGCATCAGGACTGCCAGCACGAGGGCCGCCAGCAGGGCCCGCACGAGCAGCTGGCGTCGGCTGTTGGTCGTGTAGGTCTCCGTCATCCCGATGTAGAGCGGGAGGATGCCGGGGATGTTGATGGCGACGAAGAGGGGGAGGAACGCCGCGACGAGTGCGGTGACGAAGTCGGACACGGGCGTGGAGCGAAGCGAGCCGCCGAGAATCGGCACGGAGACGCCCGATGCTTATGACGAGTCCGTGACGAAGGCCGAACTCATGTGCCGTTCATCGTCGGTGGCCCATGAGCACGCTGGGATACGGAGGCAAGGACATCCCACTCCTTGCTGCTGCCATGGCTCGTTTCCTCGTCCTCCTTTGTCTGGCTGGTCTCAGCGCCAGTACCGTCGACGCTCAGCGTGGACGTATCTCCGACATCCAGCGTGAGCGTGCGCTCCCCGAAGTCCAGTACCGCCTGACTGGGGGGGTCTCTTTCACGAACATCTCAGGCCACCCCGGGGACTCGATCGCATTTATGGACTCTCCAGGCCCACACTACGTGCTCTACGGTCTGAGCTTCCAGGAGAACTCCGATGACCCCTGTACCATCTCGGGCGACTTCTGGAGCAGACCGGACGGCGGTGCCGATGCGGTGCAGGCTACGAGAGGCGCAGGCTCTGGCGCTGACGGAAGCGGCGCCCCTTTCAACTGTCGAGGACGCGGCTCCTCCGATAGAGCGGTCGAGGCCTCCTATCCAGACCCCAATGTGCGGGCGGCCATTCACGGCATCCAGGTATGCACCAACAACCGGAACGACAACAACATCAAGCTGAAGGGCGTCCGCATCTTTACCTCGGCGCTCAATCGAGACGGCGACCTGGACATCGCGCGCGATCCGGCTCACGCCGATGAGTTCGAGCGGCCCAACTGCCGAGAGCCCTGGGGCCGCGTCCAGCGATGCCCGGTGGGGCAGGTGGCAACGGGTGTCCGGGTGTACTACCGTGCCGACCAGGATCGGCGTGACCAGTCGATCACGGGGCTGGCGCTCCGGTGCCAGGCGCTGGAGATGACGCGCCCGCTTCCGGGGGTACCAGGCCGTAACTGACAGGGCAGAGTCCCGCGCCAGCGGCGTCCCGCGCCAGCGATCAGGACGACGGGGTGAACGACGCACGCCACTCGTAGGCGAGCACGGCTCCCCGAGGCTCCGGCTTTCCCGCACCGCGAACGCGGAATCCGGCTTTCTCCAAGACCCGACGCGACGCCTGGTTCGCCTCCAGGCACACGGCCTCCACGCGCTCGATTCCAAGCGACTCTCCAAACGCGATGCAGGCATGGGCTGCCTGCGTCGCGTATCCCTTGCTCCAGAACGGAACCCCGATCCAGTAGCCCAGCCCTGCCGTCTGCGCTCCTCGGTCTACGCTCATGAGCGTCACAACCCCGACGACCTGGCGCTCTTCGTCGACGACGGCGAACGCATAGTCGGTCTCAGCCTCACGTGCCTCGACTCGCGATTGGATCCATCTCTGGGCCCCGTCCTCTGGATAGGGAACCGGTACGTTCGTCGTCGCTCCGATCGCAGGGTCTGAAGCCAGCCGTTGGATCGCCTCGGCGTGCTCGAACCCGACAGGTACCAGGGCAACAGTCATGAGAGCGGCACCGCGTCCCAGGCCTTCTTACGACGGGCGAGCCACCGCGAGCCGATGATCGGCGGGAGACCCCAGACCGCAAACAGCGACACTGCCAGTGCAACGCTTGCGTGGATACCTACGTCCCGTAGAACCCGGAACACGGGGTGCATCACGTGCCCCCCGGTTGCCATCACGAGACCGATGTATGACCACGTCATCCACTGATAGTGACCCTCCAGCCAGCCGGGCCGGCGACGCCACGCGACCACGACGCCAGCTGTTACGGTCACCAGGCTGATGACTGCTGCGACGTGGAAGGGGCCGTAGCCGGCAAACATGGGCGTCGTATCGCGAAGTCCAAACGAGAGGAGGCAAAGCGTAGCCATCGTCACAGCATACACGCGACCCACAAGGCGATGCATCCGGTCGCCCTTTCGACGGACAAGGACGGTCGCGCCCGTCACGAGAGCGACGACGCCGAGCAAGGTGTGAACGACGGCAGAGAGGGACATGGAGGGACGGGCAATCTCTACCTCGCCAACGGCCCCGGCCTCCACGGGATCGGCTCACCGGACAGACCGCGTCACCGCTGGACAGATCACACGAAGAGGCGGACGAGTCCCGCTGGCGGCGAGGTCAGGCGTCGACCGTAGCCGAGGCCAGTTCCGTCTCGTCGGCCATCGCTAGCGCAGGGCTCGCCACGGCCTCGTCCGTCTCGACGACGCCGTCTCTCAGCCGGACGACCCTGCGGGCGTGTGCGGCGATGTCGTCCTCGTGTGTGACCACGAGGAGCGTGTTGCCTTCGCGGTACAGGAGCTCGAACAAGCGCATGATCTCGTCCGAGGTCGCGCTGTCGAGGTTGCCCGTCGGCTCGTCGGCCAGGAGGATGGCGGGGCGGTTGACGAGCGCGCGCGCGACAGCCACCCGCTGGCGCTGGCCACCGGAGAGCTCGTTGGGCTTGTGGTCGAGGCGGTCGCCCAGGCCCACGCGCTGGAGCGCCTCGGTGGCGCGCGCCTTGCGCTCGGCGCGCGAGGTGCCGGCGTAGACGAGCGGGAGCTCGACGTTCTGGAGACAGTCCTGGCGAGGGAGCAGGTTGAACGTCTGGAAGACGAACCCGATCTGGCGATTGCGCACCTCCGCCAGTTCGTCGTCGCTGAGGGTGCCTACGTCACGACCGTCGAGCCGGTACGTACCGGAGGTCGGGGTGTCGAGGCAGCCGACCACGTTCATGAGCGTGCTCTTGCCGCTGCCAGAGGGCCCCATGATGGCGACGTACTCGCCGCGCTCGACGGCCAGCGAGCAGCCACGGAGCGCGTGGACCTCCTGGGTCCCCATTTGGTACGTCTTCCAGACGTCGGCGATGTCGATGACCACGGCTAGGCCTCGTCGTCGTCCGTGCGCACCGCGTCGCCCTCCTCCAGCTCTGAGCGGAGGAGCCGGAAGGGTCCGGTGACGACGGTTTCGCCACCGGTCAGGCCCTCTCGGATCTCGATGTACGTGCCATCGGTGATGCCCGTCTTGACCTCCCGCATGACAGCCTCTCCGTCCTCGACGATGAACACGACGCGGCGCAGGTCCTCGTCATCAGGCACGTCGTCGGGATCGGACGCGTCGTCGCCGTCGGAGCGGGCGCGACGACGGCGCTCGCGCTCCACCTCGTTGAAGTCGCGGACAGTGACGGCCTGGAGCAAAACCACTACGGCCTCAGGTACCGACCGCGTGTAGATGTCAACGGTGCCACTCATGCCAGGCCGTAGGATGGGACCGGGCCGCTGCGGCGGGCCGCCCTCTTCAGGAGCGACTGTGGCATCCTCGGCATCGCCGCCAGCGGCCGCCAGCCGGACGACAACGGGGAAGTTGGTGACGGCCTGCGCCGTCCCGGCGTTCTGGACACGTGCGGAGTTGGCGACCTCGGCCACGGCCCCCACCAGCACGTCGTCCGGGAAGGCATCCACCTCGACGCGCGCCGAGTCGCCCAGCTCGACGTTCACGACGTCGTTCTCGTTGATGTCGATCTCCATCGTCATGGCATCGAGGCGGGCGATCCGCATGAGCTCAGTGCCATTCATGGTGGCCGTCCCGACCACGCGCTCGCCGAGCTCGACGTTGAGCTGGCTCACCGTCCCCGACATGGGTGCATAGATCGCCGTCTGGGCCAGCTGCTGGCCCGCCTGCCGGGCACCGGCCTGGGCACTGCGGACCTGCGTCTGCGCACTGCGGACCCGCTGGCGCGCGCTGCCCACGCGGGCTTCTGCGCCGGAGACCGCCTGGCGAGCGGCCTGCTCGGACGCGACGGCTACCTCGTAGGCGCCGCGAGCGGCCTCGAGATCTATCGCCGGCGCCACGTCGCGGTCGAAGAGCTCCTGCTGGCGCGCCAGCGCACGCTCAGTGCGCTCACGGTCGGCGGTGGCACGGGCGAGGTCGGCGCGGGCCTGCTCCACGGAGCGCTGGGCCTCGGTGACGGAAGACTGGGCTTCGCCGACGCCGCTCTGGGCCGTCGCGATCTGGGAGCGGGCGCGGTCGGCCTCGATGGCGTAGAAGTCCGGTCGGATGCGAGCCAGAAGCTGCCCCTGCTCGATCCGGTCGCCTTCCTCCACCGCCAGCAGGATGATCTCGCCGGAGACGTCGGACGAAATGGCGACCTCGATTTCACTGGCGACCGTTCCGGACGCCTCGACGGTCTCCGTGATGGTTCGGACGCGGACCTCGGCGGTCTCGACGGAGACGCCCTCCTCGCCTCCACCCAAGAGGGCGACGACGGCGATGAGCGCGACGACCAGCACACCGATGCCGATCAGAATCTTTTTAGTAGGGGACATGGGTCGAGAACCGATTCGACGGAGGGCTCTGGACGAGACGAGCGGTCTGAGGTTGCGCGGCTACTCGTCCAAGAGCCGCGCCAGCTCGACGGGGTCGAGGTCTCCAACGGCGAGACGCAGGAGCGCGATCCGAAAGGCGAGCCCGTAGGCGGCCTGCACCTCGGCCGACTGGGACCGCGCCAGCCGCGCCTGGGCATCGGAGACGTCATACAGCGTTCCCGCGCCGAGGCGGTAGCGGTCCTCCTCGACGCGCAGCGCCTCCTCGGAGGCCGACACCTGCACGCGCGCCGACGCCAGCTGGGCGCGGGCCGTCCTGGCCTCGATCAGCGCCTGCTGGACCTCCGCGGCGACGAGGCGGTCGAGAGCTTCTAGCGTGATCCGCGCTTCGTCCGCACGGATCTGGGCCTCGCCCACGAGGCGACGCGCCTGGTAGCGGTCGAAGATGGGGACCGAAAGGGTCAGGCCCAGCGACCCGCTGCGGTTGTCCGAGAACTGAGGGAAGAGAGGCGTCGTCTCCAGCGTCGGGTCGCCGGGGAACGTGAGCGGCACACCGCCGACGAGGACAGGCGCGCCATCTGGGAGCGTGACCGGCAGGCGTGGCGCCTCGCCGACGATGCGCTGCTGAAGGCTGGAGTAGCCCGTCCCGACCCCTCCGCTCAGTGTGAGGGTCGGCCGCCCAGCCGACCGGGCGCTCCCGATGCTGGCGTCCGCGGCGGCGATGGACAACTCTTGCGCACGGCGGTCGGCCCGCGCGTCGAGGGCCGCCGCGATCAGGTCGGGGAGTTCTCCGAGGTCGGCTTCGAACAGCCCGGAGGCTTCCAGCCGGTCGATGTCCGGACCGACGAAGCGGTAGGTGCCCAAGGGATCGAGCCCGACGCGCTGGACCAGAAGGGCCCGGTCGCGCTCGACGTTGCCCTCGGCCACGATGACGGCCGTCTGGCGCTCCGCGACGACGGCCTCTTGCGCGATGAGGTCGCCCCGCGGACGGGCGCCCGCGTCGACCAGTTCTTCGACCCGCTGGCGCTGGGCGTCGGCGGCAGCGAGTTGCTCCTGCTCGATGCCGAGGATCTCGCGGCTGAGCAGGAGCGCGAGAAACTGCTGGGACACGTCCAGCGAGACCTGCTGGCGCGTTCGCTCGAGCGAGGCACTAGCCGATTCTCGGTTTCTCTCGGCCTCCCGGATCGCAAAGCGGGTCTGGCCGCCGTCGTAGAGGGAGACCGACGCGGAGGCGCCGACGGTGAGCGACTCGACAGTCTGGGTAACCACCTCGCCCGTCGTCTGGTCGAACCCGAGGCCGTAGCGCTGCTGCGGAGACACCTGGACGCCCAGTGTCGGGAGCCGGCCCGCGCGCGCAGACCGGACGGCGAGGGCGCGGCCCCGGTCGCCGATCTCGGCGCGCTGAACGTCGGGGCTCTCGTCGATGGCCAGGGCGACCGCCTCGGTCAGCGTGACGAACGTGGTATCGGCCTGGGCGCCAGCGGAGGGCGCCAGCAGGGCGAGGGCGAAGAGCAGTGCGACGCAGCGCATGGGTCGAAGGCGGGTCGCGCCGCTAGACGAAGGGCAACCGACTGAGTTGCGTGGTGCGGAGAGGGAGGGATTCGAACCCCCGGTACCCGTGAAGGCACTCCGGTTTTCAAGACCGGCGCATTCGACCGCTCTGCCACCTCTCCGATGCCGACTCTCGGGCCTTGTGGCCTCGGTCGGGATGGTGCGGTCTGCACGCCTTCAATCTAGCACCTTCACAAAGCGTCAGTCACTCAGCGATGCGAGCGCCTGGCGCCACAGGCGCCGGCTGACCCGCAGTTCGGCCCCGCCATCCACGACGAAGACGCCTCCGCCGGACCCATCCGACCGGACCTCTCGGACGCTGGACGCGCGCACCAGCGTCGAGCGGTGAATCCGAATGATGCCTTCACTGCTCAGGTCCTGCTCGATCGCACCCATCGTTGTCCGGAGTAGGTAGGTGCGGCTGGCGGTGTGGAGAACGACATAGTCACGCGCGGCCTCGACGTACACGATGTCCTCGGCGTCGACGAACCGGATGCGGCCCGCATCTCGGACGGCGAACCGCACCGGCTCGACCGGGTCGCGCCGGTCGCGAATGCGGCTGGCGGCACGGTGGACGGCTCGACGCAGACGGTCGCTGTCCACGGGCTTGAGCAGATAGTCCAACGCCTCCGCCTCGAATGCCTGGAGCGCGTGCTCGTCGTAGGCCGTCACGAACACGACGACGGGCATGGCACGGGGCCCGACGGCCTCCACCACCCCGAAGCCGTCGAGCCCGGGCATGTGGATGTCGAGGAACACCAGATCCACCGCCTGTGACCGGATCACCTCGACGGCCTCGCGTCCGCTGGCGCACTCGCCGACGACAGTCACCCCGCCGATCCGGGCGAGGCGGGCACAGATGCCTCGGCGGGCGAGCGGCTCGTCGTCAACGACGAGGACGGAGAGAGGCCCACTCACAGGGCGGACTCTGCTGGCGACGGCGCGTCAAGCGCTGGCGCACCCGCCGGCACCTCCCGCTGGCGACGGTACGGGAGGTCGATCTGAGCGACGCAGCCTCCCCCCTCTGCACGCCGGATGGTGAGCGACGCGTCACGTCCATAGGTCGCTGCAAGCCGAGCGCGGACGTTTGCCAATCCGACGCCGCCAGCGGGGCCTCCGGGCGCAGCGTCCCCCGATGGCCCGAGACCGTCGTCGACGACGCGAAGGCAGAGGCGACCGGATTCGCCACGGGCCCGGTGCCCTTCGATCCGCACGGTACCGCCCGCCTCTTGGGGAAGGACTCCGTGACGGACGGCGTTCTCCACGAGGGGCTGCAGAAGGAGCGGAGGCACACAGGCATCGAGCGCGTCGGCGTCGATGGCGTACGCGACGCGGAGGCGGTCTTCGAAGCGGACCCGTTCGATGTCGAGGTACCGACGTGCGAAGTCCACCTCGTCCGCAAGCGAGACCTCCGGCACGTCGCCACGCGCGAGGGTCAAGCGCAGGAAATCCGACAGCCGGGCCACCATCTGCTCGGCACGATGCCCGTCCCCCTCGACGATGAGCGTCGACAGGGCGTTGAGCGTGTTGAACAGAAAATGCGGGTTGAGTTGGTAGCGCAGCGCCTGGAGCCGAGCGTCGTGAAGCAGGCCCTCGGCCCGCAGCGTTCGCTCACGCTCGGCCCGGCCCGCCACGTCGTACGAGATCCCGAAGTAAAGCGCGCTCCAGGCGACCACGATGAAGCTGAAAAACAGGGCACCACTGAAAAACCACCACGACTGAACGGGACCGAAGGCATCCCCGAAAACAGCTGTGTTGAAGGCTCGCGTCGCCGCGGTCGTGGCTCCCGTCCAGACCACGCTCACCGCATAGGCGCACACGGCACTCACAGCCACGATCACAGGGACCGGCGCACGGCGGCGGCGGAGCCTCTGATACAGCGGGCGCAGGCCGAGCGTGAGGAGGGCGCCAGCGGTGGCAAAGATGAGTTTGTGCGCGAGGGCCACGACGGGCCGCTCGGACTCGGGTAGGACGCCGAGCCACATCGCGAGGCC
>JBCDLV010000036.1:0-16260 GCA_038744895.1 Bacteroidota bacterium
CAGGTGGTGGTAGTCAAGCTCGTGGTCCTCAGCGAGAGCCTGCTGGACGCTCGGCGTCGGATCAGAGGCGGTGGCCATGCTCAGCTCCATCGTTCCGTCGTCGTCGCGGCGTACGAGGATGTTCTTCCGCCAGCCGGAGACGGTGTCTGGATAGTCTGAGCGGAAGTGGGCGCCACGGCTCTCGGTGCGCTCCAGGGCGCCCTTGAGGATGGCCTCGCAGGTCGTGAGCATGAACCCGAGGTTGAGGGCATTCTCGAACCGCCGGTCCGTCTTGTCCGCCTGGACGTTGAGGCTTTGGGCGTCGCGGCTGAGCTCCTGGAGCTTAGCGAGGCCCTGGATCAGGTTGTCCTCGTCGCGAATGATGCCGCAGTGGTCCCACATGATCGTCCGGAGCCGGTCGATGATCTCCTCGGGGGTGTGCTCCCCCTCGGAGGCAGCCAGCGCCTCCAACCGGTCTATAGCCTCGCTGACGATGCCCTCTGGAAGCTCGGAGGCCTCGGGGAGCCGGTTCGCGAGGTGCGCACCGACGATCTGCCCGAACACGACCGTCTCGGCGAGCGAGTTGCCGCCCAGGCGGTTCGCGCCGTGCACGCCAGCGACGCTCTCGCCAGCGGCGAAGAGGCCCGGCACGTCGGTCTCGCAGGTGTCAAAGTCGGGGATTTCGACGCCGCCCATCGCGTAGTGGGCGGTCGGGGCCACTTCCATCGGCTCCTCCGTGATGTCCACACCCACGTCGGCGAACTCCTGGACCATGCGCGGGAGGCGATCCCGGATGTAGTCGGAGTCCCGGTGGGAGATGTCGAGCCACACGCCGCCATTGGGCGTCCCGCGGCCCGCCTGGATCTCGGCGTAGTTGGCCCGGGCAACGACGTCACGGGCGTCGAGCTCCATCTGCTTGGGCGAGTAACGCTTCATGAAGCGCTCGCGCTCGGAGTTGAAGAGCTCTCCCCCTTCGCCGCGGACGGCCTCCGTGACCAGGTGGCCGCGCTCTTCTTCCGGCCAGAGCTTTCCGGTCGGGTGGAACTGAACGAACTCCATGTCGCGAAGAACCGCGCCTGCGTTATAGGCGAGGGCCTGCGCATCGCCCGTGTTCTCATCAGGGCGCGACGACGAGCGCGTGTAGACCGAGGTGTGACCGCCAGCCGCGAGAATCACAGCGCGGGCGTGGAAGACGAGTGGCTCGCCCGTGTTCATGTCGTACCCCACGGCGCCTACCGCGCGTCCTTCCTCGTTGACGAGGATCTCCGTAATGAACGTGTCCTGGCGGTACGGGATGCCGAGGCGCTTGGCCTGGCTCACGAGCGCTTCGAGAATCGCGCGACCCGTGATGTCGCCCTTGAAGCACGTCCGGCGGAACGACTGCGCGCCGAAGTAGCGCTGGTTGATCTTGCCGTCCTCGGTCTTCGAGAAGTCGGCGCCCCAGCGGTCGAGCTCGCGGACGCGCTCAGGCGAGTGGCGCGCCAGCAGTTCGACGGCCTGCGCGTTGTTGATGTGGTGCCCCTCGTTGAGGGTGTCGGCTGCGTGGATGTCCCAGCGGTCGTCGGGGTCGAGGCTTCCGAGCGACGCGTTGATGCCGCCAGCGGCCCACACGGTGTGGGCATCACCGTGCTTGCGCTTGCCGATGACGAGCACGTCGCGGCCAGCTTCTTGAAGCTCGATCGCGGCTCGGAGACCAGCCGCGCCGGCACCGATCACGAGCACGTCTTGGAGGATGGGAGTGGGACGCATGGGGGTAGAGGATGGGGCTTGTTTAGACCGAGTCTAAAGTGCCAGTAGGTGCTGGCGGAGGCTCGGCCCCGGCTTCCTCGCATCTTCGACACTGGGCCGATCGATGGCGTTGAGCAAGCGCATGGCAAAACTTTCAGTCGTAATTGAAAACTGACGAGCCGCCATTTGGATGCACCTCCGGCCGACCTCCCCATCCTTTTCAAGCTTGACCCCACTGTCCGTCGTGGAGACGTCACCCACAGACGAGCCGGCCCACTGTTGTGTTCTCTGTTCTTCCAGTCCACCGGGATCCCGCACCCTGTCGATGCTCCGTTGGCGATGAGGGTTACACGCGTCGGCGCATCCCGCGCAAGAGAACGTCGCTACCGACGACCTCCCAGGAGGACTCCACGAACGTCAGCGCTTCTCGCATCTGGCGAATCCCCAGCTCCGCAACGGCGTCGGTCCCCGACCCGATCAACTTCGGAGCTACGAACCAGACCACCCGATCGGCGAGATCCTGCGCCAGCAGGGCTGTTGCCAGCCCAGGTCCGGCCTCGACGAGGACCGACTGGACTGGCCGGACGCCAGCGGGGAGGGTCTCCCTTTTCCCGAGCGCATCCAGTACGGCACCGAGGTCCAGGTGGCCCTCACGGAGAGGCACACGCAGAAGACCGCCGCCCTGCTGGCGGAGTGCATCGGCATAGGCTGGAGACGCCTCTTCGGCGACGACGGCGACAGTCGGCGCTGCACCGTCGGTGAACAGCCGCAGGCCCTGAGGAAGGACGCCCAGCCGGTCCAGCACGACCCGTACCGGCTGGCGCTGCCCACCGGCGAGCGGAACGTGACGCACCGTGAGGGATGGATCGTCCGCCAGCGCAGTTCCCGCGCCGACGAGCACGGCGTCGCTCTCGGCGCGCCAGCGGTGGACGAGGGTGCGAGCGGCTTCGGAGGTCACCCACTGGCTGTCCCCGGTAGCCGTCGCGACGCGTCCGCCGAGGGTGGCGGCCACCTTGAGCGTGACGAGAGGCCAGCCGGTGCGCACGTGCGTCAGGAACGCCTCGTTGACCCGTCGCGCCTCCTCCTCCCGCACGCCGACGATCACGTCGATTCCGGCAGAGCGCATCCGCTCGATGCCCCGCCCGGCCACCTCGGGAAAGGGATCGACATGGGCTACGGTCACCTGGCGAATTCCTCGCTCGACCACGAGGTCGGCACACGGGGGCGTCTTGCCGTAGTGGCTGCACGGCTCCAGCGTGACGACCAATGTGGCCTCCGTGAGCCGATCGCCGTAGCCACGTGCATCGGCATCGCGCACAGCCCAGACCTCAGCGTGCGGACCGCCGTAGGCACCGTGCCAGCCTTCTCCCCAGATCTCTCCGTCCGGGCCCAGGAGAACAGCTCCCACCAGCGGGTTGGGGCTGACCGCGCCCGCCCCGCGCGTCGCCAGGGCCAGTGCGTGCTGCATGGCAGCGCTGATCGTCATGCGGGTCTGGATTCGGTCACAGTTCCTCGGCCCACGCCGGCAGGTCGTCCAGGGACCATTGTTCGAGGTAGAACTTGTGCTCGCCGCGGGCGCGCTGGAAGGGCGCAAACAGGCGACGGACGCCCGGCACGGGATGCTGGCGGAAGGCATCCGCGAGGGCGTCTCGCAGGGGAGCCAGGGCAAAGAGGCTCCAGTCGTGTCCGTCGAAGGCCGGTTCTGGGAAGAGAACCGCCGTCCCTCGGTCCAGGAGCGCGCGCAGCGCGGGCAGTCGGTCCCGGCGCTCCTCTCCGACGGCATCGGCCAGTCCCGTTGGATCGCCCAGGGCCATCGCCTCGATCGGTCCGGGCGCGGCCAAGGCTGCCACGGCGTCGTCACGAGTCAGCCGCCGCAGGTCCCCGCTGGCGTCCACGCTCCACCACGCCGATGCCCCGGCCCATGCCGCCAGCGGGGTCACCCACGCCTCGGGGGCATCGAGAGCCGTCGCTCCGACCCGGCGGTCTCCGTCGTGGAGGTGGGTTCCTGAGATGTAGGCGCGGGCGTAGGGCCGATTGTCCTGGCCGAGGAGCGCCTCCAGGGGAGCCATCGGGGCATCCCGCCGTCGCGCGTCCGGCTCCGCGTCCGGCACGAGCGTGTCGAGCCCGACCGGCTCTTCGGTGAAGACCTTAACGACATCCACGGAGCCAGGAATCGCCGAGTGGCTTTCCACGTTCCCGGGCTTCGCTACGTTGCCCCCATGAACACCGTCACCTCTGCCCTGACGTGGGCCGCCGTCGCCGCGCTCGTTCTGTTTGCGCTGCCTGTGATGTTCACCATTCGGCTGTTCGACCG
This sequence comes from Bacteroidota bacterium, assembly GCA_038744895.1. GTDB lineage: Bacteria > Bacteroidota > Rhodothermia > Rhodothermales > Rubricoccaceae > Rubrivirga. The sequence goes on from JBCDLV010000036.1 coordinate 4,022, forward strand.
CACGCCATCGTATCAGCGGACGGGCCGTGCGTTCCGCGTCATCGGAAGCTGGGTCACGAAGGTCAACCCCGCGTGGCACATCGAGGTCGGCGGCATCGACCCCGCGACGCTCGACCATCCGTACGTGGTCACGAGCAACCACCAGTCGCAGGCGGACATCCCCGCGATCTCGCTGCTGCCCTGGGAGATGAAGTGGGTAGGCAAGAAAGAGCTCTTCGATCTCCCCCTGATGGGGTGGCTGATGCACCTCGCCGACGATATCCCGGTCGACCGTAAGGACCCGGATAGTCGCGCATCGGTGCTGCACCGGGCGCGGCGTAAGATCGAGAATGGCGTCTCGGTGATGTTCTTCCCGGAGGGCACCCGGTCGAGGGACGGTCGCGTCAAGCGCTTCTACGACGGCGCCTTCCGGCTGGCGATCGACGCGGGCGTGCCTGTCCTCCCCATCGCCATCGACGGCACCATGGACGCCCTTCCGAAGCACGGCTGGCGCTTCTCGCGCGCAGACGTCCGAATCGAGGTGCTGGAGCCCGAGCCGACGATGGGCTTGGGGCCGGAGGACGTGGAGACCCTTCGCGACCGCGTGCGCCAGCGGATCATCGAGCGCATCGCGGCCTGGCGAGAGGTCCCGTCAGCGTCAGCGGACGCCCTTGTGGCACACCAGGACACCGCGCCCACAGCGGGCGAAGAGCGGGCGAAGAACAGCGCGGTCGCTCCGAATGCGGCGCATCCTGGTTGATCGGCGGCCCTCCGACCTTCTAGCTTTCCCGAGTCGTTGGTAGCGACGACGGTGCCCGATAGCTCAATTGGCAGAGCGCCAGTTTCTGGATCTGGAGGTTCAAGGTTCGATTCCTTGTCGGGCAGCCCACGACGGCCTCGCGCATCACGCGTTGGGGCCGTCTGTCGTTTCGGAGAGCCTCTCGGCCAGACGCTCCGTCAGCCCGCCGAGCCTCCGCTGGCGCGTCTCGACCGCCTCGCGCACCTGGGCAGCGTCACCGAACAGCGAGACCGACCGGCGCGCGCGCGTCGCCGCGGTGTAGAGCAGCTCCCGCGTGAGGAGCGTCGCCCCGCGCGTCCCGGCTTCGGGCATCACCGCGCCGACGTGGTCGAACTCGGAGCCCTGGCTCTTGTGGATGGTGAGCGCCCACGCCGTCTCGTGCGCGGGCAGCCGCGAGATCGCCAGCTGGCGCGGCCCCTCGACGTGCGGGAAGACCGCCACACGACCCTCGTCTCCGTCCCAGAGAACGCCCACGTCGCCGTTGGCCACTCCCGCCTCGGGATCGTTGACGGTGACGAGGACAGGTCGGCCTCGGTAGAACGGCTCGGCGGCGTAGGGCGGCCACCAGACGAGGCGTTCGTCCCGCAGAGCCGCCTCGATGGACGCGTTCAGCCCCTCGACACCGCGAGGGCCGCGGCGGACCGCCGCCAGCAGGCGGAACCGATCGAGCGCAGCGAGCGCCTCCGCTGGCGTTTGTGCGCTGACCACCCGGCGAGCGAACCCGAGCGCCCACGCGACAGCCTCGCGCACGTCTCCGGCCAACGACACGTCGCCCCGTGCCGTATCGCCGAGCACAGCCAGCGTCGCGTCGCCGTCCGACTGGCGGACGGCCTCGGCGAGGGCGCCCACGTCGGAGTCCGCGTCGAAGCGGCGACTCTCGGTGAGGCGTACCACGGACGCCGAGAGCGGAGTGGCCTCGGGAGATGCAGGCACTTCCGCCAACCCGAGCGTCTCGCAGAAGGCAGCTAGCGCGGGTGTGGCGCCTTCGGGGGCAGCAGCGCAGAGGTCGGCGAACGGGGTCCCCGCCTCGACGGGCGCCAACTGGTCGGGGTCGCCAAGGACGACCAGCCGCGCCTCGGAGCGGAGGGCCGCCAGCAGGGCGTCGAACATCGGCAGGTCGATCATCGAGCCCTCGTCGACCAGCACGAGGTCGTGGGGCAGCGGGCGCCGCGCATCGTGCCGGAAGCCTGACCGCTCGGGGTTCGCGCCGAGGAGCTTGTGCAGGGTGATCGCCTTGAGGTCTCGCAATGACGCGCCCACCGTGTCCGGCAGATCGGCCAGCGCGCTGTGGATGCTGTCCGTCAGTCGACGAGCCGCTTTCCCGGTCGGCGCCGCGAGCGCGATCCGCGTCTCGGGCCGGTCGGCCAGAGCGAGCGCCAGCAGGCGAGTGGCAGTGTACGTCTTGCCCGTACCCGGCCCTCCGGCCACCAGCAACACCCGCTGGCGGAGCGCGGCGACCGCTGCGAGGGCCTGGCGGTCGAGGCGGCCGTCCTCGCGAGGTGGGAATAGGGAGGCGAACGCCTCCTGGACCGCCGAGCTGGCATCGGCCTCCGCTGGCGCCAGCCGGTCGGCGACAGACGTCGCGACGCGGCGCTCGGCGTCCACGAACCGGCGAAAGGCCAGGCGGTCGCCGCCAGCGGTCGTGGGACGCGGCTCGATGACGAGCGGCGCGGAGCTGGTGGCCCGTCCGGCGACAGGACTCGCGTCCAGGTGGCGCCGCCAGGCGTCGGCATCGGGGAGGAGGGGCAGACCGCGGAAGGCCGAGCGGGCATGCTCGTCCTCGGGAAACGGCCGGCCGGCGTGATCGTCGAGGGCGACAGCGGCGTGGCCGTCGCGGCGAGCGCGTGAGACGAGCGCCGCCGTCAGGGCGACGGCACGGGCGCGGGCAGGGTCTTCGGGCTGACCGTCGCGGCGAGCGTGTTCCAGGTCCAGCCCCGCCAGCAGGCGCCCCAGCGACAGGTCGATGGGCTCGGCCGCCTCGGCCTCGGCGATGGCGTCGAGGGCATCGGTGACGGCGCGGGGCAGCCTACGCATCGGGCACGAGGAGACGGTCCAGCGCCTCGATGAGGGCGGCGGTCGGTCGGTGCGAGAACAGGCCGGACCGGCTGGCGTCCGCCAGCGGGGTGCCACCGGTGGCCTCGGGAGGCTCGGTCGACGGCCTCTCCCCCATCCCCCGGAGGAACGCGTACGTCGCGCCGCCCACGTGCGTGTCGTAGCCGTAGGAATCGCTGAGTCGCGACCGGAGGAAGCGGTGCAGGCCGAGGGTGTACAGGTGGAGCTGAAGGCCGTAGTGGTGGCCCATCATCGTCGTCCGGAGTGCCTCGGGCGTGTACGCGCTCGGGTCCGAGCCGAGGCGGTTGAACTTCCAGTCGGCGACCCACCAGCGGTCGTCGACGAGCGCCACCACGTCGATCTCGCCCACCATCAGGCCGTCGGCGGCCTCGCGGGACAGGCGGGCGAGCGCATCGGCGTACTCCGCTCCGAAGGGCTCGGTACCGTGCGCTCGGAACACGTCGGCGAGCGCCGCTGGCGCGATGCGGCCGAGCGGAAAGGCGAAGGGCCACTCCGCCAGCAGGTGCCCGGCATCGGCCAGGCGCCGGGGCTCTTGGTCAACAGAAGCAAACAGTGGCGCGGCAGCGACACGCTGCACCAGCGCCTCGACCTCGTCGACCGGCTGGATCGGCGCGCGGTGCGGACGGCCGGGACGGTCGAGGCCGTGCGCCGTCAGGTAGCGCTCGACGATCTCGCGGTTGTCCGTGGCCGTGCGCTCGCGGTCGTCGGCGTCCTCGGGCTCTTCCCAGCGGGCGTGCTGGAGGATGGCGTGGAGGCACGTGCCCGGCCCGGTGCCCGCCGCGAAGGCATGGAGGCCCGCTGGCGGCGCCTCGTCTCGCGTCGTGGCGTCGGCCTCGTCGGAAGCCGCGAGCGCCGTCGCCTCCGCTTCGGATCCGTGCGATCCCGAGCTGTGGCGCGTCCACCCGCTGAAGGAGGCGCGTCGCCAGGCATCGCGGGCCCGCTGGCGCGCATCGTGGCCGAGGGCGCGTTCGCCCACGGTCTCCGTCGGGCCGGCGTCGGGCCGGTACGGCTCGGCCACCGCCAGCGGGTCGCGGATGCACATCACCTCCTCCGACGGGTCCATCTCGCGAATGGCCGCCAGCGGGTCGTCGACGGCCGCGGTGCGTCGGGCGGACTCGACGTGAGCGGCGAGGGCGTCGGGTGCTGCCTGGAACGCACCCTCACCCTGTCCCTCTCCCAAGGAGAGAGGGGATGTCGACGATGGGCTTGCGCTCGGCTCACGGTCTTCCGTCCCCAGTCCTCCGTCCATCACCCCACCGCCTGCCGTCGCCAGCGGGGCCCGGTGGCCAGCGAGGAGGTAGCCGAGGCCGCTCTTGGCGTCGAGCCGCTGGCGGCGGGCCAGGACCTGCCCCCAGATCACGTAGCACCGCTCGCGGGCGCGCGTCAGCGCCACGTATGCCTTGCGGACGTGCTCGGCGAGGTTGTCGACCTGGCGCATCCGCTCGGTCTCGGCCTGGTCCGGCGAGCCGAGGTCGTAGACAACGCCTGCTTCGGTGCGCGCGAGCGTCTGGGCCTGCATCGTGTAGTCGCGCTCGCTCAGCGACCAGAGGTAAGGCAGGAACACGATCTCGTACTCCAGGCCTTTCGCGTTGTGGTGCGTCGTGATGGTCACCGCCTCGGCGTCGCGCTCCAGCCGGAGCTCTTTCATCTCGCGCGACGGTAGCGCTTGGTCCTCGCGGTGGCGGATCCAGTGCAGCAGGTCCTCGGGCGAGCGGTCGCCGGCGCGTTCGATGTCGTGCAGCAGCTCGCGGACGTGCCGGAGGTTGGTCGCGCGGCGCTCGCCGTCGGGTGTTGCGAGGACCCGAGCGAGGACGCCCTGGGTGTGCTGGAAATCGGTGAGCACGTGGAGCACGCCCCGCGTGCGCCAGGTCCGGTTCCACCCGCGCATGAGGCTGTTGAGCCGCTCGGCCTCGTCTGCCTGCTCGTCGAGGTCGGCGATCTCGGCGGCTGACCAGCCCCAGAGTGTCGTGGCGAGAGCAGCACGGAGGGCTCGCTCATCGTCTGGAGCGAGCACGGCGCGGAGCAGCAGTTCGATCTCGGCGATCTCGGCCGACTGGCGCACGTCGTCGGCGCGCGAGACGACGGCCGGGACGTTGAGCGCCTGGAGGGCCCGGAGGATCTCGGCCGCCTCGTAACGGGTCGGGACGAGAACGGCGATGTCCGCTGGCGTGACGGGCCGGTCGCCAGCGGGGCCGGCGTCGGACTCGTCCGTCTGCATACGGGCCTCTCGGAGGAGGCGCGAGACCTCGGCGGCGACCGCTGGCGGGATGCTCTCGTTGGCCGCCGTCTTGCCGAGCGGCCGCCCGTCGCGCGTCGGCGTGGGCCACCAGACGAGCGGCGGCAGGGTCTGCCCCTCACCAGACCTGGGGTCGACCAGCCTCGGCTTCTGCTTGGCCGGGCTGGAGGCGACGCGGCGGAACGGGATGCCGTCGAACAGGAACGCTCGCTCCGGTTGCTCGAACACGCGGTTGACGGCCTCGACCAGGCGCGCGGTGCTGCGCCAGTTGGTCCCCAGCGTAAACCGCCGGGTGGCCTCGCGCTGCGCGCCCAGGTAGGCGTGGACGTCGGCGCCGCGAAACGCGTAGATCGCCTGCTTCGGATCGCCCACGAAATAGAGCGGGCGCCCGTCGAAGGCGCGGCGGAAGATGGCGTACTGCTGCGGGTCGGTGTCCTGGAACTCGTCGATGATCGCGACGGAGAACAGCCGCCGAATGCTCTGCGCCAGCAGGGGCCCGGTGGCCCCGTCGAGGAGCGCGTCGTGGAGGCGCGTGATGAGGTCGCTGAACGTCAGCTGGCGGCGGCGCTCCTTGATGGCCTCGATTCGGCCGCCGATCTCGCGCGTGAAGGTGCGGACGAAGGCCAGATCCAGCACGTCTGCGGCCTGGGCCACGCGCTCGCAGGCGGCGAAGCCCTCCCACTGCTGGGCCGCCGCCAGCTGGGCCTTCTGGTCCTTGCTGCGCTTCGCGCCGAACGCCTGGATCTGGCTCGGCGTGCAGAGGCGGACCGTCGCCAGGCCGTCGGGGTCGCGTCCCTCGGCGAAGGCCGTCACGCGGTCCAGCCGGGCATCGCCCTCAGGGCCGTCCAGCGGTGCGTTCTTGTTCCAGCCGAGCGGGGCGAGCGCCTCGCGCGCAGCGTCGGCGTCCCACGCCTGGCGGAGCGCCTCGGTCGCGTCCGCGAGTGCGGACCGGGCGTCCTCGAACGACGGTCGCTCCGGGCGGATCGTCACGTGGGGGAAGTCCGAGATCGCCTTGTGATGCTGCACCAGCGTCGACGGCGTGCGGCCAGTGTCGAGCAGCAGCGCCGCCAGCAGGGCGTCGCCGTGGACCCTCCGCGCCCAGGCGTCGGCGGCCGCACGAGCGCGGAGGGCGTCGCTGTCAGAGTCCTCCACGAAGTCCATCTCGAACGGCGTCCCGCTCTCGAAGGCGGACTGCTCCAGGATGCGCTTGCAGAAGCCGTGGATGGTGACGATGCCGGCCTCGTCCACCCGGTCGAGCGCAGCGAGGAGGCGCTCCTCGGCCACCGGTCGGCGCAGCAGATCCGCCAGCGGGCGCGTGAGGTCGTCGGGCTCGACCTCCGCACGGGCGACGGCCAGCGCCGTTCGCAGGGCCGCGCGGATGCGGGTTTTCAGCTCTTCGGTCGCCGCGTTCGTGAATGTGACCACGAGGAGGCGCCGCAGGTCGGGCCTCCCGCTGGCGTCCGCGAGCCAGTCCGGGCCGTCGTCACCGCCCGCCTTTGGGTCGAGGACGAGGCGCAGGACAAGTCCAGCGATGGCGAACGTCTTGCCGGTGCCGGCGCTGGCCTCCACGAGTGTCCGGCCCGGCAGCACAGGCGTGGTGGCGTAGTCGAAGGGGGGCGGAAGGTTCTGGGGTTCGGGGTTCGGAGGTTCAGCGTTCGGGGTTCGGGCGTTCGGGGTTCGGAGGTGGTTACTGCTGGCGCCAGGCGCCGCCCGCAGGCGCAGGACCTCGTCCTGGTGGCCCTCCTCAACAGAGGCTGGTGGCGTCGCAGCTCGCGCGACGTGATCCACCCCGTCCCCAGTCTCCGGTCCCCGGTCCCCCGTCCCCTCCCCGCCAGCGGTCGGTAGTCGGCCGTCGGCCGTCGTGTCAAACAGATCCATCACGCCGGGACGCCCTCGCGGACGTGCGTCAGGAGCGGCGCCCACAGGCCCAGCGCCCACTTGGCGAAGTGCTCCTCCGGGCTGAACGGATCGACCAGGCCGCGCGTGGCGAGGGCCACATACGCGTCGGCGTCGTCGGTGAAGTCGTTCCAGGTGTCGGAGAAGCCTCGGCGTGCCTGCGCCATGGCGGCCGTGTTGGGACGGAAGCCCTCGGCGGTCGCCCGCCCTGCCGTGGCAGCAGCGAAGTGCTCCAGATCCTTGGCGCTCATCTTCTTGGCGTAGGCGTGGGACGCCTTTTCGTAGAGCGGAAGTCGCCCCTGCCGCGCCCGCTTGTAGCCTCGCACGAGCACGGCCAGCCACGCCTGTGCGTCGTCCTGGGTGACCGCCTCGAAGTACCGCGACGATCCGTCGGCGCCGACGGTGCACGTGACGCCCGGCCTGCTGGCGCAGAGCGCCAGGTGGTCGATCCACGCGGCCACCAGGTGCCGCTCGCGGACGGCCCCCGCCCGGTAGCGCAGCGCCCCCCGGATCGTCGTTCGCGCCAGCGTGCCGACCAATTGAACGCCCTCGACGTCGAGGGCGACCGCCAGCGGGTCCGTGGCGCCCCAGGCGAGCACGGCGGCGGCGATGGGCTCGGCCTCCTCGCAGGCCTGCGCCAGCACCGAGGCGCCGGACGCTCCGCCGGGGATCTGCCCACCCCGCGTCAGCCGCTCGGCGAGGGCGTCCGGGGAGAGGCCGTCCAGCATCCCCGCGAGCGCGGCGTCGCGGACGTGGAACCGCTCCAGCGCGTTCAGTTCGATGGGCTCGTCGTCGCGGAGGGCGCCGTCGTCGAGGTCGAGCGATGCGCGGAGGCGGCGGCGCACGACGAACCGGCTCGGGTTGGTCCAGGCGTCCGCCAACTCGGCAAGGGTCAGCGTCTCGACCTCGTCCGCTGGCGCGGGCAGCGAGGACGCGAAGAAGGCGCCGGACGGGTCGGCCGCGCCGACGCGGTGCTGGGAGGCGTAGCTGGCGAGCGGCCCCTCGGTCGAGAAGTAGTCGGCTGCGAACGGCTGGAGGCGGTGCTCCACGACCAGCTGGCGAAGGCTCTCCTCGCCCCAGTGACGGCGCGCGGCGTCGAGGAAGGCATCGAGACAGACCGAGGCGGCCCGCTCCGCGTTGTCCTTCTGGCTCCGGCCGACGGAGCTCAGGATGAGCCGGTCCCGAGCCGCCATCACGGCGTCCACAAACAACTGCTTGTCGAAGCCCCGGGCGTCTGCGTCACCAGGGCGCGGCTGGTGGCCGATGAGGTCGATGTCAGGCGCGAGGTCGGGCGCGGGGTAGACGCCGTCATTGAGCCCGAGGAAGGCGACGACGCGGTAGGGGGCGTGACGCAGCGCCACGGGACGCGCGATGGTAACACGGCCGGTCAGGTACGGCTCTCGTGTCTCGATCTGGTCCGAGGCACCGTCGAGGTGCGCACGAACGGTCCGGAAGCTGACCGGCTCGTCGGGCGACCCCGCCAGCCGGTGCAGCCGGGCGAGCTCCTGCGCCTCCTGGCGGAGGTGAACGATGGCCGCGATCTCGTCCTCCGTCTCGGCACGGAAGGCCCCGTCGAGAAACTGGATGACGCGGTCCGGCCACTCGTCGAGGCGAGCCGGCCGGTCGAGGGCATCGAGCGCCGAGAAGAGGGCCTCGGCCCACTCGCAGAACCGCCCGAGTAGGTCGGCGCCGTCGAGGCCGGCCACGTCGCACGGTAGGTGGCCGAGCACCAGTCCCGACCCGCTGGCGCCCTCGCCAGCAGGCCCGGGCTCTGGCTCTCCCGTCATCACGCCCAGGAGCAACCGGTCGAGCCCGAAGCGCCACGTGTGGAGGTCATCCGCGGGCAGGTCGAAGCGAGACTTGCGCTCGGCGGTGAGGCCCCAGCACACGCCCGCCTCCTTGACCCAAGCGCGCAGCCGGGGCAACTCGTCCTCCTCGATTCCCGCCGCGCGGCGCACGACGGGCGTCCCGAGCAGGTCCAGCAGATCGCTGGCCGTCACGCGCCCCTCCTGGAGCCGGAGTGCCCGCCCAAACGCCTCCGCGACGCGCTGTGCCGGCGCGTGCGGGTGCTCGGCCACGTGGTAGGGAATCCGCAGCTCCGGCGCGGCGTCCTCGGCGCCGAAGACGGCATCCACGAGCGGTGCATACGTGCCCAGGTCCGGGACGATCACGAGCACGTCGGACGGCCGCAAGCCCTCCAGGTCGGCGAAGGCGTCGAGGAGGCTATCGCGCAACGCCTCCAGCTCCCGCGTCGGCGAGTGGCAGTCGTGGACCCGAAGCGACCGATCTGAGGGGTCGAGCGCGACCGGAGCCTCGGGCGGCGTGTCCGAGGCGAGGGCCGCCTGCAGCTGGCGCAGGCCGGACGCGCCCGCGGAGAGCGAGCCGCCAGCCGACGTGAGCGGCAGATGCGTCCGCTGGAATGCCACCCCGCTGGCGCCAACGGGCGCAGAACCGCCCCCGGCATCCGGGTCCGTGAGCGACGCCAGGACCGTCCAGAAGTCCCGCGACCGTCCGGCGAGAGCTCGGAGCATCGGGTGCCGATGCGTCGCGCCAGCGGAGTCTCCAGGCGTGACGGCGTAGACCGTCACCGGGATGTGCCGGGCCGCCTCGACGAGGACGCGAAGGTGAATCGGCGGGAAGAGGAGTGAGCCGAAGACCAACACCCGCGTCGGCAGGTGGGCGACGGCCCTCGTGTCCGACCCACGCAGGCGGTCCGCGAGTGCGAGGATGCCCGCAGCACGGTCCAGGGTGGGCGAGGCCTGCGCGACGAGGCGCTGCCACAGGGCGCGCTGCCACGCGCTGTGAGCGAATGTCGGGACGGCATCATGCCCATCGGCCCAGGCCGCCATCACGTCGGGGCGGTAGACCTGGTAGTCGTCGAAGAGGGCCGCGATGCGGCTGGCGAGCGGCATCGTCTGTCCATCTGTCCGGTCCAGGTAGGCCGCCAGCGGGGCGTAGACGGGATCGTCGGGGAGCGTGCTCAGCAGAGGGGCGAGCCGCCAGGCGAGGGGGCCGCCGTCGAAGGGGTGGCGCTCGCCATCGTCGGGGCGGGCGTGCCGCACGGACGCCTGGGCGAGGTCCGTGGCGAACGTGAGCGGCGTGCCGAGGTCGAGCGCGGCGGCACAGCCCAGGCGCTCGGCCAGGGCCTTCGTGAGCCACGCCCGCATGCCGACGTTCTGGGCCACCAGGAGGGTCTCGGTCTCGGTCAGCGGCAGGGGGACCGTGGCGAGGTGATCCGCCAGGTGCTCGAACAGCGGCTCCAGGCGGGGCGCGGTGACGAGGTGGAGACCAGACGAGCCAGGCACAGACAGAAACACATGATCAGAGCGAGGCGAATCTAGAGACAGGATCCGGCTCTGCCCCGTGCCCGAACCCAACCGGCGTGCGGAACGTTGGTCCCCGCCTGCATGCCCCTCTTCGTTCTCCTTCTCACGCTCGGCCTCGCCGCCTGCGCCGACCCCTCCCCCACGCCGTCGCACTCGGACGACGCGCCAGCGGAGGCTCTCGTCCCGTATCGCCTCGACACGCCCGACGCCGTCGTGGAGCTCCCGCCCGAACTGCGGGAGATCTCAGGCCTCTCCCTGGCGCCGAGCGGCCGGCTGGCGGCCGTCCAAGACGAGGACGGCATCGTCTTCGAAGTCGATCCCGCCACGGGCAGCATCGTGGATCAGCTGGCGTTCGCCAACGCAGGCGATTACGAGGGCGTCGAGATCGTACCGGGCGGTGCGCTGTGGGTCCTCCGCAGCGACGGCGATCTCTGGCGTGTGGGCCGCGACAGCCTCGACCAGCCTACGTCGCGCAAGATCGAGACCGCCCTCCGCGGCAGAAACGACACCGAGGGCCTCGCCTATCATGCTGCCACTGGCAGGCTGCTCATCGCCTGCAAGGAAGATCCTGGGCCGGGCCTGGACGATGTCCGCGCGGTCTATGCGTTCGACCTCACCACCGAGGCGGTCGACGAGATCCCAGTCGTGCTCCTCGACCGCCGCCAGCTGGACACCGACGAGGCATTCAAGCCGTCGGCCATCGCCATCCATCCGCAGACGGGCGAACTGTACGTGCTCTCCTCGGTGCGCACCGCGATCGCCGTCTTCGATGCTGGCGGCACCCTGGTGGCCGTCAGCGACATCCCATCTCCGCTGGCGCCTCAGCCTGAGGGCATCGCGTTCAGCCCCGACGGCACGCTCTTCCTCTCCAGCGAAGGGTCCTCCGGCCCTGCCCGTCTTCTCCGCTACGCCCCGACCCGCTAGATGCGTCGTCTCGTTCTCGCGGCCTGCCTCGTCGTTGCCGGCTGCGCCACCACCCAGACCTACGTCGCCCCACTCGACGGCGCCGAGGCCGTCCCGCCGCTCCCCGCTGGCGATCCAGCGCACGTCGTCTACCTAGCCGGCAACACGGCCGACCTGGGCAGCTCCGACCCGGTCGTGCTTCGTGCCCTCGCTGCACAGGCACGTGCCGACGGCGACCGCGCCACGGTCGTCATCCTCGGCGACCTGACCGCCAGCGGGCTCCCGCCAGCGGACGCGCCGGACCGAGCACGAGCTGAGGCCCCCGTGCAGGCGCTCATCGGCGCGCTGTCCGGACTCGATGCCGAGATCCTAGTCGTCCCCGGTGATCGCGACTGGGGCTATGGGGAGGACGGCCTCAAGCGGCTCGAAGACCTCCTGGAGGAGGCTCTCGACGGAGATGTCCTCACGCCTGGCGACCAAGCCGGGGGCCCGCGCGAAGACGACCCTGCCGAGGGCCTGCGGCTCGTCACCCTCGACACGGCGTGGTGGCTCCTTGACCCGGAGGACCGTCCGGAGGGCGAGGCCGAGGACCAGGACATCCGCACCGCTGGCGACGTCGCGCGCATCTTCGAGCAGATCGTCCGCGACCGCGACGACGACCGGATCGTGGTGTTGGCTCACCATCCGCTGCTCTCGCGAGGCCCGCGCGCCGGGTACCGGAGCAACCCGCTCTCAGCGCTCGTCACGCGGACCGTCGGCGCCGGCCGCCAGGACCTCGCGTCGACGCGTTACCGGGGCCTTCGGGCTTCGCTCGGGCGCATCGCCGGATCGCACGACCGCCTCGTGTGGGCCGCCGCCCACGACCGCATCCTCCAGTCCGACACGGACATCCTGAGCCCGCTGTACCAGCAGGTCCATCTGATCTCGGGCACCGCTGGCGGCCAGACCGACGCGTTCGGGCGAGGCGCAGCCGAGTACCTGTCCGCACGGCCAGGCTTCCAGCGGCTCACGTACTACGCCGACGGCC
>JBCDLV010000037.1:0-16187 GCA_038744895.1 Bacteroidota bacterium
AGTTCATGGAGGGCTGGTACAACCCTGGCCGCCGACACTCGACTCTGGGATATCTCTCACCCGTCGACTACGAAAGGAGCGCCCTCGAAGCGCTAGAGTTCTCTAGCCCGTAACCGTCCATCAAACCGGGGGAACTCCAAAGTTTCGCCGCGACTTCCATGTTCGAAAGCCGTCGCGTATCGTGGCCGCCCGCGCGAGGCCGTCGGAACCCGGCCGGAAGATGTCCGCGCTGCTTCTCCTCCATCTAACACGCCGCTCTCTGCTCCAAACCTGCCGATAGGTGTCCGCTCAATCGGCCGGCGCAAGGCCAACAGGACTCGCGCAAGAAGCGCCTGTGTTTCTCCATCTCATCGGCGTTCGACTGGTGGTAACCGCCGACTTCATAGTTATATTGCAGGTTCGCGACGCAGACCTTTGCGGCGAAAGCGATGCAGCCTGATCCCAGAGCGCACCGCCATCCCGTGCTGCTTTGAGCGCCCTGGAAGACGTGTTGCCCTGCCTGACTTGATCGCGTAGGAGGCTGATGCGGTGCAGCGCATTTTAAAAGATAGCGTTGTGCAAGCCAGCACCGTTTCCTCCTTCGGGAAGCCGGCCTAGCGCAGCTGGTAGAGCGTCTGATTTGTAATCGCGCAGCCGCCGCACTCGTCGGGCACCGTCGGGCGTCAAAGGACGTCGTCACGCGCGCCAAGTCGCTGCCGAAAAGCCGTAAACTCGCCCACGTCACGTGATCGGTTGTCATCGGACGTCGTCGCCGTCGGGCGCACGGCGGGGCATCGACCGGGCGAGGGGCGCACACATGACGACGAGACTTGACCAGAGGACCGTGGACGGACTGCGCCGCGGGGGGGACCCGGAGACGCTCTACGACGCGGACGTGCCCGGCCTGCGGCTGAGGGTCGGCAGGCGCTCGGCGAGCTGGGTGGTCGTCGGGACGGTCAACGACGGCACGTCGGCGCCCGTGAGCCTGACGCTGGGACGGGCCGACGCGCTGACGCTGCGCGAGGCGCGCGCCCAGGCGAGGGAGCTCAGGCTCAGGCTGTCCCGCGGGGAGGACCCCCGGGAGGCGCGCAGGAGGCAGGACCGCGACGGGACCACCCCGCGTGAGGCGCTCGAGCGGCACCTGGCGGAGCGGCCGAACCTGTCGGCGCGGACCGTCGAGTACTACAGACACTGGCTGGAAGCGACCGGCCGGTGGGCGGACCGACCCCTCGCGGACATGACGAGGACGGACGCCAGGCGGCTGTTCGCCGCCGTGACGCGCGACCGCGGCGGGTACGCGGCGAACGCGCTGGCCCGCACCTGCCGCGCGGTCTGGTCGTCGGCGCTGCGCGACCTCGAACTGCCGGAGGGGAACGTCTGGTCCCGCGCCGTCCGCCTCAACGAGGAGCGGCCCCGCGCGTGGTCGCTCTCCGACGACGAGCTGCGGGCGTTCTGGTCGGCGGTGGACACGCTGACCAACCCGGTGAGGGCGGCCGCGTGGGAGACGGTGGCGCTGACGGGACTCCGGATGAACGAGGTGGCGACGCTCAGGTGGGAGGACGTGGACGCGGACGAGGCGACCGCCTGGGTGCGCAGCCCGAAGGGCGGCGAGCGGGCGGCGTTCGTGCGTCCGCTTGCCTCCCGGACGGTCGAGACGCTGCTCGGCCTCCGACGCGTCGCCGAGGCCATGTCGTCGCCGTTCGTGTTCCCCGCGGCGAGCCGGACCGGGCACGTGTCGCCGCTCAGGTCCGGCGGCGGACTGCCGGCGCCGCACGCGCTGCGCAGCACGTGGGCGACGCGCACGGTCGCGCTCGACGTGGAGCTGACCACGGTCACGCTCGCGCTGAACCACGGCGGGCAGGGCTCGACGACGTGGCGCTACGTGGACAGGAGGCGCGTCCGTGCGCCGGTGCGGGAGGCGACGGAGGCGGTCGCCGCCGAGCTCCTGCGCTTCAGGGACGAACGGCTATCAGCCAACGCTCTTTTAGCCGACGAACCCTTACCTTCTGTTTCTCGGTAGACGCGGCATTTTCCATCGCGTTGATCACGAGTATTCGGTGGTGGTGGGAGATGCCTTCCCAGTAAGGGCGGACAAAGTGCTCGATGTCCTGAAAGGACATATCCGCGACCACCGCATCGATCTCTAGCCCACTCGCGAGTTTGCCCTGTTCGGCGATTGTCTGCAGAAGTGCCACCCTCCCTTCGTATGTTTTAGCTTCAAGTATAAGCCGCCGGAACGCGTGCTTCACTCTTGGAGAAAGCTCTCGATCTTCCAATACTTCTAGGATTGTGGCCGTATCAGAGGCATCGATCGCGAGCGCTTTCGAAATTGTTCTCGCCATATCAGCGTCAATCGCCCTTGGCGGCACCGCAACGGCCAACTCGCGAAGCTCTTCACTTGACCTTGCTCTTTCCAAGATACGCTCGATGTAGCGGAAAGGAGGCTTGGAAGGTCCCTCGATCGCGGACAGCAGCGCCCTTCCGAAGACTCGCCACGCTCGCGATGAGGGATCAACGCCTTGCCAGTCGTCTAAGTCCAATCGGTCCAGCCACCCTTCCACGAAGCGAGCCGTGCAGAGATCGAAGTCGAACAGGGCCTGCATCTTTTCCGGCTCGCGAAGCACTGTGTCCTCGGGAAGGAGGTCGAGCAGTGAGTTATCGATCGGCACCCTGAGGTTGCGGAGGACGAGCAGCATTTGCTCAACGACCGCCGACGGTTCCACCGAAATCCGTCCACCGTCTGAAGACACCAGACGTACGGCGGCCAAAGCGTAGTTTCCGTGTTTCCTCTGCCATGTAGTCGCTCCACGGAAGAGGCCCTCAAGCGGCGGCACTAGGACGCTCTCTGCCCTTTCGGCGTGCTCCGGGAGGATCCAGTTATCTATGAACCTACGGACGATGGACAGCCGCATCTCGCCGATCGCCTCGGCGCGCTGACGTTGGCGCTCCGGCCTCGCGGCTGAGGTTGCCTCGAGCGCCCGCTGCTGCTGGCGCGTTAGGATCGCACCGTCATAGTCCGCGTCGATCCTGACGAGGACCGATATTGGCTCGTCGCGGAGGTCAACTCCCTCAAACGAGATACCGTGGAACAGCTCCTCAACACTGACACCAGCCACGTCCGCGAACCCCTCGAGCTTCGTGGTCGGCGCGAGCAGCATTCTCTGAACGTCATTCAGCAGTTGCATCTTCTACGAGCGCTACGATCAGGTCGCCGACGACCAGGCGAGAGTAAGGCTGGTGAATGTCGCCAACCCGAAGACCGTTCATTTGCAGTTCCCGCTTGATAAGCGCCTCCGCGGCCTTCTGGCGCTTCTTTGGGGCGCCGAGCCGGGAGAGTAGACCGCGTTCATCCGGATCGGTCAGCTCGATCTCGTCGATCCTCAGGTCCTCACTCCGACAACGGACCTCAACCGTGAATGTGGGATATATCTGGGTCCTAGCGTCCCGTTCCTGCACACGCTCGTCGCGCCCATCGACGATCTCGAAGCGCGGCTCCATCTTGGCGTCCCACAGCACATCGTCCAGGAAGTCGCTCCCATCGTTACGGGAGATGACCCAAGACAGATCGCCCTCTCGCGTCGCGCTGCGCTGTCCGAGCAGTGGTGGACCCTCACTACGTGAGGTAGTTGTCTCCTTGGTGGCACGCTCTAGGCCGGCAGCGGCGTTCGCGCGCGCTCCGAACACCTCAGGGCCAACCTCCATGCCCGCAGTCCCCTGCAATGCTTGCGACGAGACCTGCTCACGCGTCCTCTCGACGCTCCGCGAAGACCTGTGGGTCGCTATGGTGCGCCTGTCGATCCTTAGTTCCGTCTCGCCAGTCGGAAGGAGTACCACGACCTCGCACTCCTTCAGCGCAACGCGGAAGCGCGCGGGATCGCCCTCCTCGCCACCTATCCTCTCACGGCGGAAGGAGACATCGAGGTGGAAGCTGTAGCGGGGTGGACCGTCTCGCTCCACCAAGTCGAACCACGCGTTGGCCACGGCGATTTGCCCCAGCGACCGGATCTTGTTCCTCGGCATCGGATGCAAGGCCTCGTCTCCCCTGATTCCCTCAGAACCCACTATACAAGGTGAGGTTTATTGGACAAACCGCAAGATACAGTCACGTGGCGACGTTCGTCGGGGGCGAACGTTGGGTTACGGCCTCCCGGTGACACTCCATGATGGCCAAAGACGACGGATGACAGTTTACGAGGATGGGCGACCGGATGCACCAGATCGACAAGATGGAGAGGTTGCTCGAGGCCGTCCAGGCGTCAGTGGCCGACGTGATGACGAGGCTCGACGGTCTCGAGCGCGCGCCGATCCCCGAGGGGGCCGGGCGGGAGTGGCTCAGCCCTGAGGACGCCGCTGAGCACGTGGGCGTGTCGACGACGACCCTGGCCAGGTGGCGCTCGGCCGGCGAGGGTCCGCCGTACACGAAGCCGACCGGCACGCTGGTCCGCTACCGGCGAGACGAGCTCGACGACTGGATGGGCTCGTCGCGCCGCGGGTCGCCGGGGGAGGGCGGGCGATGACACCCCTGAATGACGTGGGGAGGGCCGGCCGCGGCGGCGCAATGGACAGGGCGCTGGAGAAGGCCAGGAGGGGCGAGGGCCTGGATCGGACGGAGGCCGGGTGGCTGACGGCGCTGGACGCCGCGGCCGCGGCGTGCCTGCACGAGGACGGGTCGCTGCGCCGGGACGAGGTCGAGGCCCATCTGAGGGAGGCCGG
The DNA here is from genome assembly GCA_038744895.1 of Bacteroidota bacterium. GTDB lineage: Bacteria > Bacteroidota > Rhodothermia > Rhodothermales > Rubricoccaceae > Rubrivirga. The sequence continues at coordinate 4,693 of JBCDLV010000037.1, forward strand.
CGTGGACCGCCTGCTGATGGACGAGGTCACCTCGGCCGTGATGTACTACGACGAGCTGGCCCTGGGCGACAGGTAGGGGGAGACCCGCGACCCGGAAAAGGACGAAACCGGATCGCGGGCGGACCGTCCACGCGCTCAGGTCATGCAGCCGCCGCGTCGTCCCCGTCGACCCTTGGGTCGGCGAGCTCCTCGAGGACGAGCAGCGGCGCGCTGTAGGAGCAGACCGCGTAGCGCCGGCCCCCGTCGTCGGCGACCGCCTCGAGGCCATGCGGGAGGGGGCCGTCGGTCGGCGCCGGCCAGCCGTCGGGCAGCGGGCAGGCCACGACCGGCGCGCCGCGGCCCTCGAGGTACGTGGGCTCTGCGCCGCGGTCGCGCATCAGACGCATGAGCGACTGGAAGGGGGTCGGCTTCATGGCGTGGTCTCCTCTGTGTGGTTGTGTTGGGCCGAGTCGCCCGAACGGGCCCCGGGGCCACGCCACGGGCACGGCCGTCCGGTACGCGTCGTCCAGGCGCGCGAGCGCGCCGGTCGGGTCAGTCGTCACGGGTCACGGCCTCCGTCAGCCGGTCCACCGCCTCGGCGAGCCGGTCGAGGCCCTGGCAGTCCACGACGGCGGCGGCGGCGGCGGCGGCATGGGGGCCCCCGAGGCTCTCGCGGCAGGCGTCGGTCACGTCGAGCTGCTCGACCACCTTCACGGCGTCGAGCACGTCGGGTCTGAAGTGCATGTGCGGTCTCCCCGTTGAAATTTGCCTAACGATCACAAGGCTATGTCGATCCCCCTCGATACCGAGCCCTCGTGGCCCCCCTGTGGGACTGTTCGAGGCTCCCGGACCGCCTCAAACGCGCCACACTCGTGGCACCGGCGTCGACGACGGTGCCCGAAAAGGAAACGGGGCCGACCGGCGTTCCAGACCGGTCGACCCCAGATCTTCGAGAGGACGAAGAGGATGCGACCCGATGATAGCGCCACGACGGCGCCGAGCGAACCAACGTTTGTGGCCCGCGAGGACCCCTCCGACCCGCTGCTGGACGTCGCGGAGGTCGCGAGGATGACCGGGCTCGCCGTGGGGACCCTCTACACCTACCGCACGCACCGGCGCGCCGGCCGCCGGCTCGGGCCGGCCTTCGTGGTGACGGGATCCGGCCGGGTCCGCTACCGGCGCTCAGACGTGCTGGCGTACCTCTCCGTCCGCGCGGGGGCGTGACATGGACGGGACACAGGACCGCCGCGGGGCGAGGCCGCCGTCGATCGACGCGGACGGCCTCAGGGCGATGTGCCGCTCCCACGGGGACAGGGAGTGGCTCGAGGGCGTCCTGGCCAGCCCGCTGACTCGGGCGCTGGCGAAGAAGGTGCGCTGGTCGCCCTACGCGCTCAGCGACCACCTCGACGAGCGTCCGAAGGACAAGGGGCCCCGGCGGCTCCGCGAGGCGCCCGGCCCGTTCGCGTCCGTCTCCGACGCCTCGAGCTGGTCGGGCCTCGAGGACGCCCTCCGGGTGGCGCTCACCTGGCGGTCGTCCGGCCACCCGAGGGCGGGCGTCGGCGTGCACCTGCTCGGCCTCTCGGGCGTCATGCTACTTGACCTCGACGGCTGCCGCGACCCGAGCGAGATCGACGATGACGCCGCCTGGGCGACCGACCTCCTCCGCGAGTGTGGCTCGCACCGCTACGTGACCCCCTCGGGCTCCGGCTACCGCGTCGTGCTGAGGGTGCCCTCCGACGAGCCCACGCTCCACACGGTGCTCCCCCGGCCGGACGGCGGCGGGCTGGAGGCCTACGTGAACACCGGCCGGTTCGTCACGGTGCTCCCCGGCGAGGGCGACGTCGTCGAGGCGCCCGTCGGCCTCGTGGCGCGGCTGCGGGAGGAGCAGGGCGTCGCGGCGGACGCCGAGGCTAGGGAGGCGCTCGACTGGGACGCCGGCAGGGAGCTGCCGGAGGACGCCGAGGAGTGGGACGACCGGCTGCGGGAGCTGCTGGCCGAGTGCCTCGACGGCGGGGACCGTTCCGAGGGCTTCAACCGCCTTGCCTGGGCGATGGCGTCGCGGGGCTACTCGCCGCGGTCGTCGCTCGCCGGGATAGAGGAGCACGCGCCGGAGCTGGCCGAGAAGTACCAGGGCCGGCTGGAGGCCGAGTTCGCCCGCTGCGTCGTCAAGTTCGTCGACGCCCGCTGGTCCGAGACGCTGAGGGACTTCGACCCCGTCCTGGCCGACGAGATGGAGGCGAGGCGGAGGGCGGAAGGACCGGCCAGCGTGAGGGCGATGCCGCTCCGCACCCGCGTGCTGACCATGCGGGACGCGATGGAGGACCTCGTCTACCTGAGCGAGACCGGCGGCGTGTTCGACCGCCGCGCCGGCCGCGCGTTCAAGTCCTTCGAACTGGCAGCCGGCCACTTCGCGGCGAGCCGGACGGAGGTCGAGGGCCGCGAGGTGCCGGTGATCGCCGCATGGCGGAAGGCCGACGGGCGGCTGGCGAGGGATCGCCTGACGTGGGCCCCGGACATGCCGGAGTTCTGCCCCGACCCCGAGCACGGCCTGGACGCGGTCAACACATGGAGGGGCCTCCCGCCGTACGAGGCGCCGCCGGACTGGCTCGCCCGCTCAGCGCCGTTCGTGGACCACGTCGCCTACCTGGTGCCCTTCGAGGACGAGCGCCGGAGGTTCCTCGACTGGCTGGCACACGTGGTCCAGCGGCCGGGCGAGCTGCCCCACACCGCCTACCTGATGGTGACGCCGACGAGGGGGGTGGGCCGCAACTGGCTCGCCTCTGTCCTGGCGCAGGTCCTCCGCGGCCACGTCGCGCTCGGCCTCAAGCTGCACGAGGTGACCGGCGACGGCTTCAACGGGCGCCTGTCGCGCAAGCTGCTGGCCGTCGTCGACGAGGTGCGGGAGGGCACGGAGGGGAAGCAACGCCGCAGGCTCGCCAACGACATGCAGAACGCGATCACGCAGGAGCACCGGAACATCAACCCGAAGTTCGGGGTGCAGGAGGTCCAGTACAACTGCATGCGGCTCCTCATGTTCTCCAACTACTTCGACGCCGTCCCGATCGAGCGGCGGGACCGCAGGGTGAACGTGATCTACAACCCGACGGAGCGGCGGCTGGATGACGACTACCGTGAGCTCTACGGGCTCAGGGACGACCCGGCGTTCCTGTCGTCGGTGCGGCGCTGGCTCGAGGAGCGGGACCTCTCGGGCTTCAACCCCGGCGAGCACGCCATGGCCAACGAGGCCAAGACGCGCATGCTGGACCAGCAGCAGGGCGACGAGGAGTCAGACCTGCGAGACTTCATCGAGGCCTGGCCCGGGCCGGTCTGCCTGCGGTCGGACGTCGAGGAGGCGCTGCCCAACGTCAGCGCGCGACACCTGAAGCACCTGCTGGACGAGGCGGGCTGCGTGCCCCTCGGGCGCCACAAGCGGGTGAACGTCGACGGCAAGGGGGGCAAGAAGGTGGGTGTCGTCCTGCTCAAGCCGTCCCCGGCACACGACCTCGAGTGGGCTGAGGGCCTCCCGCCGGCATACCTGCGCGAGATGTGCGAGGGCTTCCGCTCGGCCTACCGGGCGACGACCGCAGCCGGGGACTTCGACCCGCTAGAGAACTGACGCGCACGCCGGACCATGTCGCCGAAAAGACGTCCCGGCCCATCGGACACCGGACACTCAATCGCACCCTCTGCACCGAAAAAGGCGCGATGGCGGCCTGGCCCATCGGATACCGGACACTCAATCGGACGTCTCGGGGCGTGTTGGCGGCAAATCCCAGCGGACACCAGGCACTCCGGACATCGCATCTTAGGCCCCCGGGGTGCGCCAGGTGCTGCCCTTATTTCTTTCAGGTGGAGAAAAATAAGGGGCTTAGGCCGCTCACCCTGACAGCCTAAGATTGAGCGTCCGGGCGTGTCCGGTGTCCGCTGGGAGACTACGAGGGGCACTCCGATTGTGGCGTTCGAGCGTCCGGTTTCCTCCCCCTCCATCGCCGTCGTGAATTGGGGGGCGAAACGTTGGCGCTGGGAGGGGCTCCCGAGCCCGCGAAGTCGCGCTATGATCGGGGCCGAGGGGTCGCGCCCGGGCGCCAGCAAATCGCCGTCCCCCCTGATCGTCGATCAGGCGCCCTTCCTAACGCACTGAAACCGCTGGGCTTCCTGAGCCCCTCTGACAAGGCCCGACATATGCCCAGCGCATCCAGTAGCTCTCGAGACTACCGCCCGCCGAAGGAGCAGCAGCCAGAAAACATGCCGGCCCTGGCAGACGAGCACGTCCGCCGCGGCTTCCTAGTCGCCCTGGCGGAGACCGGCGTGATCCGGAGGGCCTGCGACGCCGTCGGGATCAACCACCTCACCTACTACCGCCACAAGCTGCGCGACCCGGCGTTCGGTGAGCTGGTGGACGGTGCGGTGCGCGAGCACCAGCGGCAGCGCTCCGCAGGGATACTGGACATGGTGCAGGACCACGTCACGTCGCACCTCGAACACTCGTGGGAGTACGAGCGGGACGAGAGCGGGGAGCTGATGCTCGACAACGAGTTCGAGCTGGTCCGCCGCTCCACCATCAGCGTCCGGAGCCTGACCGAGCTGAGCCGAGAGGCACGGGCGGGCGCCGGGGACAAGGACGGCGGGGGCGTCACGGTGTCCACCAACGTGGCGACGACCGCGTCGGCCGTCGCGACCGCCGGGCCGGAGCCGGTCCTCAGGGGCGCCCGTCTGGTCCACGACGACTTCTTCGGCGACGACGCGGTCGACGCCGAGTTCGTGGTCGTCGCGGACGCCACGGCCGAGCACGGCGAGCCGGGGGACGAACCGTGAGCCACCGCCACCCGCCCGACCCGCCGGCCGTGATCGCGGTCCACTTCGTCCATCCGGGCGGAGTGCAGACGGTCCCCGTCGAGACCGCGGAGGGTCGCACGGAGCTCGCCGACATACGCACGTTCACGCATGGGCTGCACATCCACCTGGACGCGCCGGGGTCGGGCCTGATCGACGAGATGCGGGACCGCCGCAGTCCGGTGCCGTGGCGGTCGGCGGCGGAGCGGCTGGGGATGCTGCGGTACCTGAGGGACAGGACCGACCTGCCCGACGACCTGCGGCGCGACCTGCTGCGCTGGGTCGGCCGGTCGCCGTACTACGAGTTCGACGAGCCCGCCGAGCCGGCGCCTGCGCCCGACCCGCTGGACCCCATGGGCCCCTGAGGCGGACGCGGACCCTGACGGACGGTCAGGCGCCCCCTCCAAGCCTCTGTTATCGCTGGGCGATCCGGCCCCACGTGGCCGTGCCCAGCGTGTGCCCCGCGGACGCGCCCCGGGGGGTTACGCGGCACGGCGGTCGCGACACCGTGCAGGTGGCCGGAACGCGGCCGAGCCTGACGAGAGGAGGACACCACCATGCCGAAGAACCCCCTGGGCCGCAGCGCGGCCGAGCTGCGCCAGATGGCCGAGAGGCAGCGTGACCTGGCGGACGAGGTCAGCAGCGAGAGCATCGCGGCCCGGATCGCCGGCGACGACGCGATCGCCGACGGGCACAGCGATGCCGCCGAGGAGCTCCTGCGGCGCGCCCGCGAGCTTGACGCCGCGGTCGCCCAGGTAGAGGAGCAGGAGCGCGACGAGCTCCTCTCGCAGCAGGCCGAGCGCCGCCGCGAGATGAGGGGGCGGGTCGGCCGCGACGTGGCCGCGCTGGTATCCGCGGCGGAGGACGTGGACCTGGCCATGCTGAACCTCGCCGAGGTCCACGCCAGGATGCTGGACGCGGAGCGCGACGCCGCGCGGTCGCTGGCCGCCGCCGGGATGGCCGACGCCGCGCGCATCCGCAACGGCCTCGCGGCCGGGGCCCGGTTCGCCCTGGCGCAGGCCGCGCAGGGCGTGAGCGACCGGCTGCTCCGCGACCTGGCCGTCCCCCGCGTGCCCGCGAACAGGGTCACGGGGATGAGCGAGACGGCCGAGCGCCTGCTGCCGGGCCTCGGCGAGGAGGACGCGGCGTGAGCGTGGCCGGGAGGCGGCGGATCATGCGGGCCTTCCGCATCGCCGAGATCAGCGCGGTCGACCGGCCGGCGCAGGAGGGCCGAGGGCGGTGCTGATGAAGCGCGGTCCTCGGCCCTCCGGGCCGTTGACGGGCCCACGGGCCCATCAAGACGCCCGGAAGCTCGCCCCGGAGCGCGAGCGCGGGCTACGGGGGATGCGCGCGCTGATGGACCGCGCGCCCAGCCCCGCCGAGCGGGAGCTGGCGCGCCTCCGCGCGGAGGCCGAGCGGCTGGAGACGGAGGTCTCGCTGGCGTCACTCGCCGACGAGGCCGAGGCCGAGCTGCCACAGGCGCGCAACCACGTGGCCGCGCTTAGGGCGGAGCTCGACAGGCTCACCGCCTGAGACACGAGATCATACGACACGCGATCACTCGACACGAGGGAGAGAACACGTGACGAGACAGACGCTTGAGACCCTGGAGGCCCTCATGAAGGCGGTCCAGGACCCGACCAACGCCCTGCAGAAGCGCCGGGCCGACGCCGAGGACCTCGCGGAGAGGGCGATCGACGCCTTCGTCGAGGCCCACTCGGTGACCAAGTCGCACGCCTACGCGACCTGCGCCCGCGGGGGCGGGGGCGAGCTCGGGGAGATCTACCGCGGGGCGCTCCGCGTCGCCGACGCGGCGTACCGAGGCCAGGTGACGAGCCAGGGCGTCGTGGACGGCCTCGCCTCGTCGATCGGGTGAGCGGGCGGCGGGGGCCGTTCTCCTCCCCCGCCGCCCCCGACGAGGTCGCGGGCCCCGTGCGGGGGCCCGCGCAGGCCGGCCAGGCGCGCTCCTCCTCTTGGCGCGCGCGGCCGGCCACATCCCCGACAGGGAGGCCAACATGCTTGACGCAGGGACGATGCCGCCGGTCCCGGCACTGGACCGGGCCGTCCGGGAGGGCCGGGCGCTCGCCGACGCCTGCGAGGCCGCGCTCTCCGCACACGACCGGGCGGGCCCCGGCCTCGCGAGGCCGGGGAGGCTCGACCGCGCCGCGCTGTTCGGCAGGGCGGAGAGGTGCCTCGCCGCCAGGTCGAGGGTCGCGCGGCTGCTGCCGGACCCCGGCGGCGTCGGCCCCGCCGCCCTGGCCGCCTCCGACCCGACGTGCCTGAGGCTCGCCTGCCTGTGGCGGAGGCTCCGCGAGGCGGGCATGCGGTCGCGGGACCGATCGATGCCCTGGGAGGGCGAGGACTGATGGGCAGGCGGGGGCCGAGGCGGGGATCGTCGGGCGGGTCGCGCGACGACCGGACGGGGGCGGCCGACCGGCTCTCAGGACTTGAGGACGCGCTGGAGGACCCCGAGGTGTGGAACGACGTGGGCCGGCTGAGGGGGATCGGCAGGTCTGCGGCCGGCGCCGGGTCGATGCGCGGCGCCAGGATCGCCGGGCGGTGCGGGCGCCGGGTCAACGTCCTGCTCGGCCGGCCCGAGACCCGCCTCCCCTACATAGACGGCTAGTGTGGGTCGGCCCCGGTGACCCACGGCCCCTCGAACCGGACGCTTGCCGCGCCCGAGCTGGTCGCGGGGCTGGCCTCTCACGATGCTCGCCCCCTCGGCCATCGCGTCCCCGGCCTCGGCGGGCTCTCGACGAGCGTGTGACCGTCTGTGGCCGCCGGGACGACGGACAGGCCCGCCATGACGAGCGCGGTCCACTTCAGCGTGGACCCGGGCACCCTGAGCGGTCGTCCCACGTCCCCAACCCTTGCCCCTCGGGGTGGTGCCGGCGCTCGGTCCCCACGTCCGCGACCCCCGCCGCTGCGATGAGCGCCGCCGGCCCGAACAGCAGGCCGCCGAGCGCCCACGCGGCGTAGGACCTGCCCTTCGAGCGTGCGACCACGCCGCTGGACGCGGCGCAGGCGAGCACCACGGCGATCAGGTGGACGCTGGGGTAGCCCTCCAGGTGCACCTGTCTTCTACTCTCTCTGGCGCCCCCACGCATTCGGCCCGCCACGGCGCGTCGGCCGTGACGGGCGGACCCGTCCCCGGCGTGGCGTGGTCAGGGCAGCCCGTGGGCCGTCTCGGCGGCGAGCAGCCGCTCGGCCGCCAGCGGGTGGTAGTCCTGCGCCCTCGGCTTATGAGGGCGGACGCGCTGCGGGACGTCGACGCCGGCCCCGCGGGCGAGGCACAGGATGCTCGCCACCGACTTGGGCGTGGGCGCCGAGCCGGGCAGCCGGTCGGCGGCCATCTCCGCGAGCTGCCGGTTGGTGAGCGTGGCGTCCGCCGCGAGCCCGAGGACGACCGACCTGACCGTCGGTGCGGGCTCGTCGGCCTCTTCAGGGTTCGGCGCTTCCTCGGCCTCGGCGGCCGCCTCGGCGGTCGGCGTCTCGGGTCCCGCCTCCATGCTCTCGAGCATCTCGACCCAGGTCCGCTTCGCGTAGCTGTCCGCCCTGAGGTCGGTGCCGGCCATCTCGTTGTAGGCCGCGGCGAGCTGCCTGCGGGTCATGCCGGCGTAGCCGGTCTCGGTGGTCATCGGTCTGGTCTCCTTGTCTGAGCGTCTCCGCTCGTTGCTGATGGGTCCACTGTGTCGGGTCTGCACCACGCCGCGAGCCCCCCTCGGACGTCCGGCACGGAAACGGTCCGCCGCCGAAACGCGCGCAATCACGGTCGTTTGGGCGGCTCGCGGGGTCAGAGGTCCGCGACACCGTGGGGGTGTCAGGTGACGTTCGCCTGGCGTCACAGAGGAGACCAGACAGATGGGACTGATGACTGAGGAGGACGGAGGCGTGTCCGTCGAGTTCACGGTGGTGTTCACCGGACTGGTGGTCGCCACCATGCTGTTCGCGGACGGGGCGGTCGGGCCGCTCGCCGAGCACGGGCGCGCGCAGGCGGCGCTGAACGCGGAGAGCGTCGCCATCATAGAGGAGGCCACGGCAGTCTGTGGCACGCCGCTGTGAGCGCGTTCACCGTCGTGCTCGGCGTCGGGATGGGGCTGGTCGCTGCAACCGGTCCCGACGCCCTCGTCGCCGTCGGCACGTGGTGGCACGCCGCGCAGGTCTCGCTCGGGACGGTCGTGCCGGCACAGGCCTGCGCGGTGCAGGCACTGCTGGAGCGTATGCCATGACCGACTTCAGACCCATCGACGAGGTCGTGCGTCCGCTGCTGCTGCAGGCGGAGGCGCGGTCGACGGTCGCCTCCGTGCGCGCCCGCCCGGCCAGACAGATGGTCGACCAGTCTGACGGCTTCGGCTGGTCGGTGCTAGTCACCGCGAGCGGCGGTCGCTCGGCGCTGCACGTCTTCCGCACCGCACCCAGCTACGAGCAGATCGCCGCGGCGGTCCGGGCCGACGGCTGGTCGGGTCCCTTCGACGTCGATCGCATAGAGGTGACCCGCGTCCGCCCGCCGAGGCGTGAGCGGCCGAGACCGCTCGCACTGCGCGCGTAGCGGAAGCGGACCGTTTCCGCGTGGGCGGGCTCGCGGGTCCGCCCACGTCCGACATGGTGGGTGCATGGAAACGAAGGAGACCAGACCGATGGAAGTCACCGTCATCACCGTACGCCAGCTGTTCGACTCGCCCGACATGGCCGAGGCGTTCGTCTTCAGGATGCACCTCAAGGGCGACCAGCTGGAGGCCGGGGTGGCCCGGGCCGGCACCGAGGCGTTCGGCTGCGGGGAAGAACCGTTCGCCTCCGGACACGACGTCCGGCAGGAGGCGCACGTCCTCGTGACCCACACGGCACTGATGGACTGAGCCCGCCGGGCCCGCGCCTGGCTGGGGGCCCGCCGAGACGGGAGGGCGCTCAGGCGCCCTCCTGCCAGCGGCGCCTGGCCTCCACCTGCGACGGTACGTCGAGGCCGTCCTTCCGCATATTCGACCGGTACCACCGGATCGAAGCCCTCGAGGTAGAGGCGCCGGGGTGGGCCTCGAGGGTGCGGGCCAGCACCTCCTCGTCCGGCAGGCCCTCGAGGATGAGCCGCCTCGCCGTGTCTCCGATCCCCTCGGCGGTCATGCCGAGCACCCGCTCGAGGACGATGCCCTTAACGACGTCCGCCACCGAGCGGCCCTCGTCGTACGCCATCTCCTCCAGCAGCCCGTGGACGTCGTCGTCGAAGCCGACCGCGACCCTCCGTCTCCTGTTCGTGGACAAACCGTTTCCTCCGTCTTGCTTGTGGCCTCCGCCCAAACGTGTATAGGTGGTGACCAGCGGTGGCGATGGCGTCCCCACGACACAACCGGATACGGCCGGTTCTAGCAAAGGAGACTTCCACATGGAAGATCTTACGAACATCACCGAAGTCGACGAGTGGGAGGTGCACGACCTCGGCGTCACGCCGATACGGCGCGGCTACTACTTTTCGAGCCACGACCTTCGCCGGGGCGCCACGCTGGCGGCCGCAAACGCGAGGCGGGCAAAGGGCTACGCCATCGAGGTCGCGGGCGCTGCGTCGACGGCGGTGGCCAAGCTCGAAGGCGAAGATCGCGCGGCCTTCCTGTCTGCCTGGGAAGGCGGCGCCGGGGTGGACGAGCTGACGCTCGCCCTGCGGCTGCGGGAGATGCAAGAGGCGCTGGGCGAGCCTGCGGTGCAGGCTCTCGTGGCCGAAGCGCTCGACGCCGATGCCCGGTAGCCATGTGCGTCACGGACGCGCTATAATGCGCCAGCAGTGCCGCCGGAACAGGGCGAATGCCGGACGCGTCCGGTGGCAGGGGCGCAGGCCACACCCGCCATGAGAACGGGGGGCGGCCGGACCGGCCGCCCCCTCCCGACAGATCGCGGGTTCACCACGTCGCGTCCGCATGATAGGAGACCCTCGTCCCGCGGATGCGCGGTCGGGCATCGACCGGGCACCGTGGCACGGACGGACCGGGTCGTGGTCCGTAGGTGCTTGATAAACAAGGAGAAGCCGGCCTAGCTCAGCTGGTAGAGCGTCTGATTTGTAATCAGGGGGTCGGGGGTTCGAGTCCCTCGGCCGGCACCAAATTTGGTACGTAAGTGCCTGGTTTTATTTCGATGGGAGGGTGGCATTATTGTCCAGCCCTCCATCTATCCCCCCAAGCTGGTCGCGGTTTTTAGGCTGGCGAGATTGGCCTTCGCTTCCGTCAGCCACTCTTGTCGTTCCGCGAGTTCCCGCTCAGCGCGTTCTACGGTTTCAGTAATATTGTCCACACGCGCCTCTGTGAACCGCCCCGGGTTTGCCGGAGGCATTTTGATGTAAGCTACGCTGCCATGGTCCGAGTTTCGAGAGCTGCGTAGAAGTTGGCTTCTGCCTCAGCTGGCGGGATGTTTCCGATGGGTTCTAGCAGACGGCGTGTGTTGAACCAGTCGACCCATTCGAGGGTGGCATATTCCACGGCGTCGAAGCTGCGCCAGGGGCCGTGGCGGTGGATGACCTCGGCTTTGAACAAACCATTGATTGTCTCGGCCAAGGCGTTGTCGTCGCTGTCGCCGACGCTGCCGGCCGAAGGCTCTATACCGGCATCGGCGAGCCGCTCGGTGTATCTGATCGACAGGTATTGCGAGCCGCGGTCGCTGTGATGCACCAGACCCGCCCCTGGTTGGCGTTGGTGAACGGCCTGCTC
>JBCDLV010000038.1:0-16163 GCA_038744895.1 Bacteroidota bacterium
CAGTTCGTCCACGAACCGAAGGCTCTCGGCGGCGGCGGAGGGCAGGAACTCCAGGCCGAAGGAGCCCACCAGCGCGCCCGCGAACAGATACCCCGTGATGGTCGGCAGGCGGATTTTCTTGAACCCCTGGCCGATGACCCACGACGCCAGGCAGACGACGGCGAAGGCGATGGAATATTCGAGGGTCTGCATCCAGAGACCGAGAGCGAGGAAACTAGGCGGGTTGCGCCGTCATAGGCGCCACTCATGACTTTCGGTCCCCCCGGATGACGCTTACTCAAAGTCTGCTCGCGATGGGCGGTGGCGTGGTCCTGCTCATCGCAGGGGCCGAGGGGCTCGTGCGCGGCGCGTCGGCGCTCGCGCTCCGCATCGGCATCACGCCGCTGGTGGTGGGCCTGACGGTCGTCGCGCTGGGGACGTCCAGCCCCGAGCTGATGGTGAGCGTCCAGGCGGCGCTGGCCGGCCAGGGAGGCGTTGCCCTCGGCAATGTGGTCGGGTCCAACGTGGCCAACCTAGGCCTCATCGTCGGGCTGGCGACCTTGCTGTCGCCGATCGTCGTGGACCGGACGCTCGTCCGCGTAGACGTGCCCGTGATGCTGTTCGGCATGCTGGCGCTCGTGCTCACGCTGGTCGACGGAGAGCTGGTACGGTGGGAGGGAGGCCTGCTGGCGACTGGCGCCGTCGTGTACACGGTGGGCAAGATCCGAGCGTCGCGCAAGGAGGTTCGCGCCGAGCGGTCTGCGCTGTCGCCCGAGGTTCGCGACGCACTGGCCGAGGCGTCCGTCGGGTTCAAGCGCCACCTCCTGCTGGTCGTGGGCGGGATCGCGCTTCTCGTCTACGGATCGGAGTTGCTCCTCAGCGGTGCGATCGCGGCGGCGGAGAGCCTCGGCGTGAGCGAGGCCGTGGTCGGTCTCACCCTGGTGGCCTTGGGAACGAGCCTCCCAGAGCTGGCGACGACGGCCGTGGCGGCCCGGCGCGGTCAGGCCGAGATCGCACTCGGCAACGCGGTTGGCTCCAACATCTTCAACGTGTTTGCCGTCCTCGGCCCCGCGGCGCTGGCAGCCCCGATGCAGGCGTCGGGCGTCGGCGTCGACACCCTCGCCCTGATGGGGGCCTTCGGACTGGTCACGCTGTTCTTCCTCGTCTCCGGTGGCCGGACGCAGCGATGGGAAGGCGCGGTGCTTCTGTCGGGCTATGCGGGCTACATCTGGTGGGTTGTGACGAGCAGTCCGGCCTGACCCGGGAGCGGATTCGCGGAGGGGCCTTGAACGAACAGGCCCGCGGGCGCGTTCTTCCGGCTCCCCATCTCTAGGGTCCCACCACGTCCATGCTGTTTCGATCTCTCCTCGCTGCCGCCCTGGCCCTGCTCGTTGCGGGGCCCACGCTCGCCCAGGACGGCCGCTCGCTCTACAACCAGGACCGTCTCGCAGAGCTGCTCTACGCCAACCGAGCCGAGAGCCTCGACGCGATTCCGGCCGTGAGCTACCGCTACCACCGGCTCGACCACGAGAGCGGCAACTCGATTCTCGCCCGGCACGTGCTCTACGAGGAGGTCGGCAACGGAGACGCCCGGACGGGCCGCGACCAACTCAACGGGATGGTGGCCTTCCTGAACGGCGTTTTTATCCAGGACCTGCGCATCGGGGACACGGTCGTGCTGCCGAGTGAGATCGGGCTCGACCCGCGTGCCTACAGCCCCTTCCCGCGTGACTACGCCGGTTCGCGCGACTTCGACAAGCTGTTCGTCATCGACAAGAGCGTCCAGGCCTGGGCCGGCTACGAGAACGGCCGGCTGGCGCGCTGGGGGCTCGTCTCGACCGGAGCTGAGGGCTCGGAGACGCCCAACGGCCGCTTCAACTTTAACTGGAAGGAGGAGTACCGCGTCTCGACACTCTCACCGCCTGGCGAGTCGTGGGTGATGCGGTGGGTGTTCAACTTCCACGATGCCCGCGGCATCCACGTCCACCAGTACTACGCGCTCCCGACGACGGGCGCCGCCAGCCACGGCTGCGTGCGCCTCATGACGGCCGATGCGCAGTGGATCTACAACTGGGCCGACGGCTGGCGGACCACCAACGGAGGCGCCGAGCGGGCGATGGCCTCGCGCGGACGCATCCTGGAGCAGGGGACGACCGTCCTCGTGCTCGGCGAAGAGCCCGCTGGCGCGCCGCAGCGGTTCCGCGACGTCAACGGCCGCCCGGAGATCATCCAGGTGGACCTTCCCGCCGATCCGTACAGCATCGAGCCGGGGACGCCCCAGCAGCGCATGTTCGACCGGCGCCGCCAGCGGGCGAGCTAGACCTCCCCGGGTCCGCCTCGGGGAGCCAGACGTGTACACCGCTGGCGCTTTGGCCTCCCCGCCAGCGGGCTCCCCGCCAGCGGACCACGAGGGGATGGCGCCGGGTGGGCTCCGCGCCGTGCGTGACGCGTAGGGGGCTCTCCCCGTCAGGTACCGCCCGTGCTTCTCCCCCTCGCTGCCGCCCCGCTTCCGTTCGTCGGCGAGCTGGCAGCCCTGTTCGCGGCCGGCGTGCTGGTGGCCTACCTGTGCTACAAGGTGCGGCTGGTGCCCATCGTCGGGTTCCTGCTGGCGGGCGTCGTGGTCGGTCCGAATGCGCTGGGGTTGGTGACCGACCTGGAGCTGGTGCAGCAGATCGCGGAGGTTGGCGTGATCCTGCTCTTGTTCACGATCGGGGTCGAGTTCTCGCTCAAGGAGATGGCCCGGCTGGCGCGACCGATCTTCCTCGGCGGCGGCGTGCAGGTGGGTCTGACGATCGCCGTCGTCGCCGGGCTGGCGGCCGCGTTCGGCGTCGGATTCGGACCCGCCGTGTTCACCGGCTTCCTGGTGGCCATGTCGTCCACGGCGATCGTGCTGAAGGTGCTCGCCGAGCGCGCAGAGTCCGACACCCCCGTCGGGCGCATCTCGCTGGCGATGCTCCTGTTCCAGGACATCATCATCGTGGTGATGGCGCTCCTCATCCCGATCCTCGCTGGCGAGGGCGGGACCGGCCTGGAGGTCGCGTGGGCGTTGGGCAAAGCCGTCCTGGTGATCGCCATCGTGCTGGTGGGCGCGCGCCGCGTGATTCCGGCGTTCCTCGACCGCATCGCGCGGACGCGTCGCACGGAGCTGTTCCTGCTGGCGGTCGCAGCGATCTGCCTGGGGACCGGCTGGGCGGCCAGCCTGGCAGGCGTGAGCATCGCGCTCGGCGCGTTCCTGGCCGGACTCCTGGTCAGCGAGAGCGACTACGCGGAGCACGCCCTCAGCGAGGTGCTTCCGCTCCAGACCCTCTTCACCGCGGCCTTCTTCCTGTCCGTGGGGATGCTGCTCGATCCGGCCTTCCTCATCGCCAACCTGCCCGTCGTGCTGGCCGTTGCCGCGGGCGTTCTGGTGCTGAAGGCTGTGATCGCAGCGGTCGGGGCACGCATCCTCGGCTACCCGCTGGGCGTGGCGCTGGCCGGGGGGCTGGCGCTCGGGCAGGTCGGCGAGTTCTCGTTTGTACTGGCGCTGGAGGGCGCCGGGGTGGGCCTGACGCCAGCGGGCCTCGGCGAAGCAGGTAGCCAGGGCCTCATCGCGGTCACGGTCGTGCTGATGATCGCGACGCCGTTCCTGATTGCGCTGGCGCCTCGGCTGGCGGCGCTCGGTCGGTCGGTCGAGGACTCCGCCAGCGGGGCCGGTGGTGGACACGGACACGGCGTGGACCTGGAGGACCACACCATCGTGGTGGGCTACGGGCCGGCGGGCCAGCGGCTGGCGCGCGTGCTCAGCGACGTAGGGGTGCCGTTTGCCGTTAGCGACCTCAACCCGGACAGCCTCTCAGCCGCGCGGGCCGAGGGTATCGAGACGGTTTTCGGGGATGCCTCGCGCGAGCCCATCCTTCAGAGCCTCGGCATCGCGCGCGCGAAGCTGCTGGTCGTGGCCATCAACGACCGCGACGCGACGCGACGCATCGCCGCCGTCGCCCGGCACCTCAACCCGACGCTCCAGATCCTCGCCCGGACGCGCTTTCTCACCGACGTCGACCGCCTCACGCGCGCCGGGGCCGACATCGTCGTGCCGGAGGAGATGGAGACGACCGTCCGCCTGTTCTCTCACGTCCTCGGTGCCTACCTCGTGCCCAAGGACGAGATCGAGCGCCAGGTGGCCGCCGTCCGCCAGGACGACTACGGTATCCTGCGCGGCAGCATCCAGGAGGCGCACCTGATGGTGCTCCAGGGGCTCGACGAGGAGGGCCTCCACACGCGCGCGGTGGCCGTCCGGGACGGGGCGCCCGCCGCGGGCCAGACACTCGCCGAGCTAGCGCTGCGCCAGCGGCACGGCATCACCGTGATGGCCGTCCGCCGCGGGCGCCAGACGTTAGGAAGCCCCGCTGGCGACTTCCGCGTCGAGACTGGCGACCGCCTCGTGATGGTCGCCGAGGCCGACCAGTTCGCCGAGTGTGCCGATCTGTTCCGAGCGCCGAGCGCCGAGGAAGACTGATAAATCCACAGGGTGCTCCGTGGATGCGTCGTCGGCATCGGGAACGATCGAACCCGGGCGACGGTGGATCGCGCAGACCCGTACCCGAAACCGCCGGCACCAACGGCACCACAGGCAGAGACACGGATACCGACAGGACGCCCTGCGAGTGGTCGCCTACCGGGCGCCAACGGCTGCCTCCGCACCGTCCACGGAAATGGAGAACGGTGCGGCGGGAAGCCCTGCTCCGCTGGCGAGTGTCGCGTTCGTCGGGTTGTCGTGCCAGGCATAGCGCAGTGCGATGGGCTCTGGCACGGAGTCGCTCCTGACCTCGACCTCGCGCCCACGAAGCTGTGCGTCTGCCCAGTGCCAGATGCCGTCTCGCCCGGCCAGCGCAAACCCGCCAGGAGGCTGCCCGTCACGTGTCGAGAGGCCGCCGTCCGCGTGCGCGAACGTCACCGACACCTGTCCCCCTCGGAGCGTGTGGGACAGGTATCGAGGCCCAGAAGCCGGCACGTCTGACTCGCCGTACACCATCGCCCGCGCTGACAGGGCGAGGCGCTCGCCGACGGTCTTCTTGTCTCGCGGGTGGATGTCGTTCGCGTCCCCAACGTCCAGTGCGAGAGCCTCGGCCGTGCGTGGCAGGCCGAGCGCCGCGCTTTGCGCCGCCCGAAGCGCTGGCCAGCGCCCGGTGTCGTCTGGGCCGTCCGGCGGCTGGCGGTAGCCGGCGAGCTGGACCCAGAGGAACGGCATCGCCGGTCGACCCCACGCCGAGCGCCAGCCTGTGATGAGCGACTGGAAGAGCCCCCGGTAGGCGTCGGGCTCGTTCGCGTTGGACTCGCCCTGGTACCACAGCACGCCGGTGATGGGAGCCTCCGTGAGCGGGGCGATCATCTGGTTCCACAGCACCGTTGGCACCTTGTTGGTCTCGATGGGGCTCATGCGGGCTTCGGTCACGCGGAACCGCCAGTCGCCAGCGAGCGGTCGCCGGTCTCCGCCATCGATCTCCACGAACAGGTTGCCCTCGCCACCCTTGAGCCCTCCGCTGCCGCCGCGGTCGGTCACGCGCACGGCCAGCACGTTGCGGCCGGGCTGGAGGACCGACGTCGGAAGCGGGTAGAGGTCTCGTGGCTGAGCTCCCCCTCGCCCCGTTCCGACGAGGATGCCGTTGACGTACGTGTGGTCGCCGTCGTCGACGAGGCCGAGGGAAAGGTGCCCGCCCGCGGCGGCCTCCGCATCCGACAGCTCGAACGAGGTCCGGTACCAGGCGACGCCGTCGAGCCCGTTGTACCCGGCGGACTCCCAGCGGATGGGGACCCGGAGCCTCTCCCATGCAGAGTCTTCCAGGGCGGGGTCGGCGAGCGGATGCATCTCGCCGTCGACGGGGTCCTGGGCCTCGGATGGGAAGGCCCCGCCGAGACGCTCCCGCAGGGCGGCCTCCGTTTGCTGGTGGTGCGCTCGGATCTCTGCCCGTGTCGCGTCGAGCCCGGCGGCGTCGAGCCCGAGCATGGCCGTGCTCATCCACGGCTCGATCCGGCTCCCACCCCACGAGGCGTGGATCAGTCCGATGGGGATGCCTTCCGACTGGCGGATCTCACGAGCGAAGAAGTAGCCCACGGCCGAGAAGTCGCCCACGTAGTCAGGTGTCGCGGGCTCCCAGACGCCCCCGGTGATGTCGTCCTGGGGGGTGTCGGCTCCCTCACGCGGGACGCGAATGTGACGGATCAGACGGTCGTCGGCCGCGGCGATCTCCGCGTCGGCGTCGTCAGAGTCCTTGACGGCCCACTGCATGTTCGACTGGCCCGAGAGCACCCAGACGTCCCCGACCAGCAGGTCCTCCGCGCGCAGTCGCTCGGCTCCCGAGCGCACGTCGAGCCGGTAGGGGCCGCCAGCTGGCAGAGCCGGAACGAGGACGCGCCACTCCCCGTCGGTCGTCGCCTCGGTCTGGACCCTGGCCCCGCCCAGGCGGACCGTCACCTCGGCACTGGGGGACGCCCGGCCCCAGACGGGGATCGGTTCTCCTCGTTGGAGCACAGCCCCATCGCTGAGGACGTGGGGAAGCTGGAGCTGTGCGGCGACTGGGGTCGCCAGGGCACAGAGGAGCGCGATCGCACGCATGAGCAGAGGGGTTAGCGGGCGATGGTGAGGGAGCGCGTCTCGGAGAGTCCGTTCCCCTCTACGCGGATCAGGTAGATCCCCGGCGCGAGCCGGCCAGCGTCGAGAGGAGCGACGACGTCGCCAGCCGTAGCCGCCGCGTCGAAGAGGACGGCGGCCTCACGCCCGACGGCGTCGTAGACCGTGATCCGAAGGCGCCCAGGGGGGACATCGCTGACGCGGACGGTCGACATGCCCGGCGAGGGGTTGGGGTACACGTCGACGGTCGGCGCAGCGGCGGGCGCGTCTGTGGCGACGCCCCCGGGGAACGTCACGCGGAGCGCGAAGCGCTCGGCCGAGGCCACCGAGTCCGCCGCGCCAGCGGTGAACTCGTACGCGCTCCCGGGGCTGAGGCGCGTCACCGCGCCGCGGTCGACCAACTCCACGCTGACCGGTCGCGGTGCTGCGAGCACGTCGTACGACAGCTCGTAGAACGTCTGCGGCGGAAGCGCGACCACCTGCGGCAGTGCGACCGCCAGCGGGATGACGACCGACGACCTGGGCGCTGGAGGCTCGTTCGCCAGGACCGCGAAGGGAGGAGACGGTCCGGCGTCGGGTGCCGCGGCGTCGGAGGCTGCGACGCCGGAGAGCGTGGGCCCGAACGGGCTCACGAGATCGACCCCGCTGGCGGAGGCGTCCGCGCCGTCGAAGAACCGGAGCACCAGCGGCGTGGCCGCGCCGTCGCGGGCCGCGAGCGAAACCATGAGCGCCGTCTCGCCCTCGACGGTGGCCAACGGCGCCTCGCCGATCGGACCGCCATCGCCAGCGGCGGATCCATCGAGCGGCACCGCGGCCGACACCGCCGCCGCGTCGCCTGTCGGGATCACCTGGAGCACGACCGCCTCGAAGGGAGCGATCACCCGGTCGCCTGCGTCCACGACCGAGACGGGCCGGAACGACCCCGCCTCGACGTCGAACACGAGTGCGACGTCTGCCAGCGTGCCGCCGGTGATCTCGATGGCACCCAGGCGGACCGGCGCCGTCGTCGGGTTGCCGACCGGTAGCAGGACGCGGGCCTCACCCGTCGACCCGACTGCGGGCCCGACCGCGAAGCCGCCGAACGTTGCGACCCCCGACTCGGGTACGACGCCCGAGATGGAGAGCGAGGCGCCCGGCGCCACGTCGAGCAGCAGCGGCTGGCCCGTCGAGAGGCGGTCGGTCGCCTCGACCTCGTCCGCCTCGACGCGACTCGTCTCGTCCGCCTCGACCGGCTGGCGGTACGCCAAGGCGGCCTCCGCCCCGGTGGCCTCGATCACCTCGCCGACGCTCACGCCGCTCAAGGGGAGCGCCAGGAACCGCGGGCCGCCGTCCTCGACGCCGTCGCCGTCCTGGTCGCGGATGGCGATCTGGACGACCTGACTGTCCTGGTCGTCGTCGGCCACGATCACCGCCGTCTGGGCCGGCGACCCGACGATGAACCGCTCGTTGTCGCCGCCCTCGATCGCCAGCGAGAAGATGAACGCCTCGTTCGACTCCCGCCGGCTGTCGTCGGTGAGGGGCACCTCCACGACTACGGAGCCAGGGAAGCGCGGCCCCAAGACCAGCGTCTCCGACTCGAAGCCCCCGAGGTCGGCGGGGTCCCCGTCGGCGAGGGAGACCGTGACGGTCTCGTCCTCGTCCAGGTCCCCCGTGAGCTGCACCTCCAGGCGGATCGAGCCGTCACCCTCGCGCACGACCTGCTGGACGCGCGCGAACGAGACCTCGGCGGGTGCGGGCGTGGCGGTGAGCGTGGCCGTGGCGGTCCCGCTGCTTCCGAACGACGACGTGAGCTCCCCCGAGGTCGTGGCAAAGGTGCCCTCCCGCGCCGTCGTGACGTCGACGGACACCGTGCAGGTGGCACCTGGGCCGACGCTGCCGCCGGTGTACGTGATCGTGGCGGACCCGCTGGCGGCGGTGAGCGTGCCGCCAGTGCACGTGGTGGCTGCGGCGGGCGAGGCGGCTACGGTGAGGCCGTCCGGGAAGGTGGTGGAGACGTCGAGGCCGGTCGGTGCGAGGCCGCTCCCGGTGTTGTCGATGGAGAAGGTCACGGTGGCCGTCTCGCCGGCCACGATCACGTCGGGTGCGAACGCCGCCGAGAAGACCGGGGGTGGGGTGAGCGTGAGCCGGTTGGCTCCGCCCACGGCGTTGCCCAGCGCCAGCAGGAGTGTCTCCTCGTCGTCCAGCACCAGAGAGACGGTTTCGGACTCGATCGTGGCGCCTGAGGCATCGGTCGTGTGGCTGTCTCCGCCTCGCTCGACCCAGGTGGCCCCGCCGTCGCCAGATGTTGCGACGCGGAGGTCGCTATTGCCGCCCGCGACGCCGTCATCGGCGGCGTAGGTGATCTGGAGCTCGGCGAGTGTCCCATCCACGCCCTCTCCCTCGTCGTCGTACTGGACGCGATAGTAGCGGAGTTCGGAAACCTTCTCGATGTCACCGCTGAAGCTGGTCGCCAGCGCGTCGGCGCTCCCGTCCACGAGGGTGACCAAGAGAAAGGGCGTGCTGGCGCCGGTCGGGTCTACGTCGATGGTGACCGGCCGCCCTTGCGTCTCGTCGCCCACAAAGAACGTCGGGGTCGTCCGGCCTCCGTTGCCGAGTCCGCGGCCGAACGTGCCGATCACGTACGAGCCGGTATCGCCTTGCGAGACTGCGGAGCTGATCGACGATGCGCACACGAGTGCCTGGCCGTCCGCCACCTCGACGACACCACCGTTGAACGCGCAAGTCGCCGCGCCCACCGAGTTGTTGTTGGACGACTCGATGCTGCTCCGGAGGATGACCCGTCCTGATCCTGTCTTGGCGAATGTGATGCTGTTGAACTCGTTGCCGCGCCCGATCGGGCTGAAGGTGGCCAGCAGGCGGGCCGTAGAGGCCCCCGTCAGGTCCACCGTCGAGTTTCGGGTGCCCTGGAACGTCACGTCGATGCCGGCAGACGTGCCGCTGCCGTTCGAGCCCCGGCGGAAGTCGACCTCGCCGATGCCGGTCAGGTCGCCTTCGAGGAGCAGCGTGTGACGAACGAAGCTCCCCGTCGCTGAGTTGCTGGGTCGGAAACGCGTGTTGGACCCCATCGTGATGTCGCCGCGCACGGTGAGCGTGACCGCTCCGTCCGCCGAGAAAAAGAGGTCTCCGTTGTCCGTGATGGCGACGTTGTTGACGTCGGCGTTGACGTCGAGGAGGATGTCGTCGAAGTCCTCGATGACGATGTTCGAGCCGGTCGTCGGCACGGTGCCGGAGTCCCAGATCGTCGGATCGCTCCAGTTGCCGCCTCTGATGGACGTGAACGTGGTCTGGGCGCTGCTGCTGGCGGCGAGCGCCAACGCGAGCATGAAGGGAAGGAGCCGGAAGGTCATGTGATGGGTTGGAAAGAGCGTGCAGCGGTGAGTCATCGTTCGACGCGTCCGGCGCCGGAGCCCCGGGCCAGCTTCTCGACCTCGACGGCCGTCGTCAGGTTGAGGTCGCCCGGGATCGTCTGCTTCAGCGCGCTCGCCGCGACCGCGAACGCCAGCGCCTCCTCGGCTGCGTCCTTCGTCAGCAGACCGTGGATCAGACCTGCCGCGAAGCTGTCGCCCCCACCCACGCGGTCGACCAGACGCACGTCGTAGACCCGGCTCCGCGTCGCCTCCGCCAGCGTGGCCGCGCGTCCAGCCCCGCCGACTAGCATCGCGCTCCACCCGTTGTCGGACGCGCTGTGGCTCTCGCGCAGCGTGATCGCGACCGCGTCGAACCCGAACTGGTCTCTCAGCCGCTCCGCCAGCCGGGCATATCCGGCCTCGGAGAGCGTGGCGTCCTCGGCGGCGTCCGCGCCCGCGCCCTCCGTCGTCACGCCGAGCGAGCGGTCGGCGTCTTCCTCGTTGGCGATGCACACGTCCACGTGCGCCATGAGCGGGCGCATCACCGCCTGCGCTTCCTCCGTCGTCCACAGCTTCGAGCGGAAGTTGAGGTCGCACGAGACGGTCGCACTGGCCGCCTTGGCCGCCCGGCACGCGGCCTCGACCGACTGGCGCGCTCGGTCGCCAAGTGCGGGCGTGATGCCGGTCCAGTGGAACCAGTCGGCGCCGTCGAACGCGGCGCTCCAGTCGACCTCGCTCGGCTCCATCTCGCTCACGGCGCTGTGCGCGCGGTCGTAGACGACGGTCGAGGGGCGCTGGCTGGCGCCGGTCTCCAGGAAGTAGATCCCGACCCGGTCGCCGCCGCGCACGATGTGGCCCGTGTCCACGCCGTACTGCCGCAGCCGGTTGACCGCCGCTTGGCCGATGGCGTGGGCGGGCAGCTTCGAGACGAACCGGGCGTCGTGGCCGAAGTGGGCCAGCGACACCGCGACGTTGGCCTCGCCGCCGCCGAAGGAGGCGTCGAAGGCGCTCGCCTGGGCGAAGCGCTGGAAGCCCGGCGTGGAGAGCCGGAGCATGATCTCGCCGAAGGTGACGATGCGGGACATGGGGAAGGAGGCGGAAGAGGAGAGGAGGAAAAGAGGTGCCGGGAAACGAAGGGGCTGCGCATGACCGCCTACCCCTTCTCTTCCGAGACCTCGTCTCCTCTATGCGGCGTCGACGGCAGCGCGGAGGCGGCGGGCGTTGGCGGTCAGGCGCGTCCAGTCGCCTGAGGCGACCGCGTCTCGTTCGACCAGCGCCGAGCCCGCGCCCACGGCGACGGCCCCTGCGCGCAGCCACTCGGTCGCGTTGTCGAGCGAGACGCCACCGGTGGGCATCAGCCTGAGCTGCGGCAGGGGAGCCAAGACGCTCTTGATGAAGCCCGGCCCGAGCGCGCCAGCGGGGAACACCTTGACCATGTCGGCGCCGGCCTCGTGGGCGGCTAGGATCTCGGTCGGCGTGAAGCAGCCGGGCATCACGGCCGCGTCGGCCTCGTGGGCTGCCGCGACGACCTCGCGCTTGAACACGGGGCTGACGACGTAGCGGGCGCCGGCGTCGATGGCGGCGCGTGCCGTCTCGGCATCGGTTACCGACCCGGCCCCGACCAGGACGCTGCCGCGCATCTCCTGGGTGACGGCGCGGATGCCGTCGATGGCGCCCGGGACGGTCATGGTGACCTCGAAGCACATGATGCCGCCGACGCGGAGGGCCTGGGCGATCTCGACGAGCGCGCCGGGGTCGTCGGTGCGCACGACGGCGACGGCGCGGTCGCGCTCGATCCAGCGGACGACGTCGGCGCGGGTCTCGGCGGACGGGTTGTCCAGGACAGGATGGATGGGCATGGCGGTCGTCCGCAGGGCGGACCTGGAATCAGACGGAGGAGGCCGGGGAGACGTGCGTAGCCTCCCAGAGGCCCTGGAGGTAGGTGGCGCCGAGCGCACGGTCATAGAGGCCGTAGCCAGGGCGAACAGACAGGCCACCGGGCCCGCCCTGGCGCTCGGACCAGATCTGGCGGCCGTGGTCGGGGCGAAGTGGGCCGTCGAAGCCGGCACCCTTGAGCGCAGCGATCACGCCGGGCATGTCCACGTCGCCGCCGCCCTCGACGTGGGGCGAGTGGGCCGTCTCGGTGAAGTCTCGACCGTTGCCGAGCTGGCGGACGTTGCGGAGGTGCGCGAAGTGGACGCGCCCGCGCCCCGCCAGCCGGGCGGCAGCGGAGGGGAGACCGGTGGCCTGGGCGGGGTCGGCGCCGAGCGAGCCGGTGCAGAACGTGACGCCGTTCGCGGGCGAGTCGACGAGGTCGCACACCGTGTCGAACGCCTCGGCGGACGTGACGACGCGCGGAAGGCCGAACAGCGGCCACGGCGGATCGTCCGGGTGGATCGCCAGCTTGACGCCAGCGGCCTCGGCCACCGGGGCCGTGCGCTCCAGGAACCATCCGAGATGGTCCCACATCTGGTCCTGTGAGACGTCAGCGTAGGCGGCGAAGAGGCGGCGGAGATCATCGGGAGAGTGGGCGTCCATCCAGCCGGGAAGGCCACCGGAGGCGAGCGCGTGCTCGACCTCGGACAGCTCGCTCTCGACGTAGGCCAGCGCCTCCGATCCGTCCTGCCGCTGGCGGCGGAGGTCGGTCCGCGTCCAGTCGAAGACCGGCATGAAGTTGTAGCACACTACGGGCGCGAACTCGCCGCCTGACAGTGCCTTCCCGACTGCCTCGACGCTCGCGCACCAGGTCTCGGTCAGCCGGTCGCGCTCGGCGGTGCCCAGCTTGATGCCCTCCGGGACCGGGATCGACTCGATGCAGGAGACCGCCAGCCCGGTGGCCTCGACCCGCTGGCGGAGGCCGTAGACAGCGTCCTCGGTCCACGCCTCGCCCGGCAGGACGTCGTGGAGCGCGCTCACGATGCCACGGACGCCCGGAATCTGGCGGATGGCGTCGAGCGTGACGGGATCGGAGGGGCCGTACCAGCGGAAGGAGAGCGTCATGTCAGAAGCCTCCGTAGGCGGCGAAGCCCCCGTCGACGGGGAGGACGGCGCCTGTGATGAAGCGTGCCGCGGGCGAGCAGAGGAACACGACGGCCCCGGCGACTTCCTCCGGTTCGCCGAAGCGGCCGGCGGGCGTGTGTGCCACGATGTCTCGACCTCGCTCCGTCAGCGATCCATCGGCATGGAGGAGGAGGTCGCGGTTCTGGTCAGCCACGAAGAAGCCCGGCGCGATCGCGTTGACGCGGACCCGCCCCTCGGTCCGCTTCGCCAGCTCGACGGCCATCCACCGCGTGTACTGGTCGACAGCGGCCTTCGCAGCGGAGTAGCCGGCCACGCGGGAGATCACGCGCGTCGCCGTCATGGACGAGATGTTGACCACGCACCCCGAGCCAGGCCCGTTGGCATGCTCGGCGATCGCCTCGCCGAAGGTCTGCGTGGGCAGAATCGTCCCGATGAGGTTGAGATCGACCACGCTGCGCCACGCCTCTGCGGACAGCTCGAACGGACTGTCACCAGGCGCGAGGGTCGCACCCTTCACATTGCCACCTGCCGCATTCACCAGCAGGTCGATCCGCCCGAATCGGTCGAGGATGACCGTCTTGGCTGCGGCGAGCGCATCCTCCCGGAGTACATCCGCTTGCACGCCGAGGGTGCGCTCTCCCGAGGGGTCGAGATGCTGGGCGGCGGAAGTCGCGTTGGACTGGTTCCGGCCGAGAATGGCGACGGAGGCGCCTGCTTCGAGCAGGCCTCGGCACATTCCCACGCCGAGCGTGCCGTAGCCGCCGGTCACGACTGCCACACAGCCGTCGAGTCGGAAGTCGGAAGGGGAGTCGGTCACGAACGGCAGAGAAGAGGCGCCGGATCAGTCGGCGAGGAGGAGATCGGGAAGCCAGAGCGAGAGGCCGGGGAAGGCTGTCACCAGCGCCAGCGCGACGAGCATCGCGATGAACATGGGCAAGAGCGGGCGCACCACCTGCGCGATCGTCGTCTCCGCCACCCCGACGCCCACGAACAACACGGACCCTACAGGCGGCGTGCACAGCCCGATGCAGAGGTTCAAGACCATCACGATCCCGAAGTGGACCGGGTCCATCCCGAGCTCCACCGCGACCGGCAGGAAGATGGGCGTGAAGATGAGAATCGCCGGCGTCATGTCCATGAACACGCCCACGAAGAGGAGTACCGCGTTGATGAGCAGGAACACCGCGATCGGATTCTCGACTGCCGCGACGGCGCCTGCGATCGCCTGCGGAAGGTTCACGTAGGCCATGATCCAGCTCATCGCGATCGAGACCGCGATGAGCAGCAGGACGATGGCCGTCGTGCTCGTCGCGTCGAGAAGGATCTGCGGCAAGTCGCGTGCGGTGATGCCTCGGTAGGCGAACGCCAGCGCGGCGGCGTAGAGCACAGCGACCGCCGCGGCCTCGGTCGCCGTGAAGATGCCCGCCACGATCCCACCGATGACCACGACCAGCAGGAACAGGCTCGGGAGCGCCCGCCAGAACCGGTGTGCGATCTCAGAGAGCCCAGCCGCGGCCTCGGTCGGATACCCACGTCGCCACGCGATCACCCCCGCCACGCCCATCAGCATGCCGCCGACGAGGAGGCCCGGCAGGTAGCCCGCCAGAAAGAGCGCCGCGATGCTCGCCCCGCCGGACGCCAGCGAGTAGATGATGAGCACGTTGCTCGGCGGGATAACGAGACCCGTCGTGGCGCTCGTGATGTTGACGGCTGCCGAGAAGTCGCGGTCGTAGCCTTCCTCCACCATGCGCGGGCCAACCGTACTTCCGATGGCGCTGGCAGCGGCGACGGCGGAGCCCGAGATGGCGCCAAAGAGCATCGACGCGAGGACATTCACGAAGGCGAGCCCGCCGGGCAGTGGGCCGAGGAGTGACTTCGCGAAGTCGATCAGCCGCTCGGCGATGCCGCCGCGGTTCATGAGTTGCCCGGCGAGAATGAAAAAGGGGATCGCCAGCAGCGTGAAGCTGTCGAGGCCGGTGGCCATGCGCTGGGCGACGGTCGTGACGGCGGCCACCGGGCCGATGGAGAGCGACATCGTCGCGAGCGTCGCGAGGCCGATCGCGAACGCCACGCGAACGCCGAGCGCCAGCAGGACCACGAAGACGCCGACGAGGACGACGATGGCGGTGCCATCAGCCGCCAGGGCCGAGCTGGCGGCGGCCGTCTGGAGGAGCGCCAGCGTCATGCTTCGTCGGGACCCGTCATGGGTCGGTTCGCAGCGGTAAAGGCTGCCAGCCCGGAGTCCTCGGGAGTCGCGTCGGGTACGCCGCCTCGGAGCACGCGGAGGTGCCGTCCGGTTTCGACCAGGGCGTAGAAGGCGATCGCGCCGCCCGCGATTGGGAGAACGCTGTAGACGGCGCCCACGGGAACGCCGAGGGCGGCTGAGGTCTGCTCCAGCAGCGTCACGAGCCGCACGAGGTTGCCGCCGCCGACAAGCATCACGCCGACGGCGAACACCAACACCGCGCCCTGGAGCACGACGCCGAGCGCGGCGCGTGCCTTCGGCTTGCCATCC
This sequence comes from Bacteroidota bacterium, assembly GCA_038744895.1. GTDB lineage: Bacteria > Bacteroidota > Rhodothermia > Rhodothermales > Rubricoccaceae > Rubrivirga. The sequence continues at coordinate 15,470 of JBCDLV010000038.1, forward strand.
AGCGCGCGCGGGAGCAAGTCGATCGCGAGATGCATCCGCTGCCCGACGGCGTAGGCCGCGCCGAGCAGTCCCAGCCAGATCAACAGGAAGCGCGCCAGTTCGTCTGTGAACCCGCTCGGTATCCCTGCGAAGCGAGCCACGACCTGCCACGTCACGTTGAGCACGCTCGCACCCATCAGGGCGACGCACGCCCAGGCGAGCACGCGGTCTACGGCTCCTTTGAGGCCCGTGTCAGACGTTGCGCGGAGGAGGGGACGGCTCATGGCGTCGCGTCCGGCTCAGACCCCGCGGCGTCATCGACCTCTGGCGTTCCAGCCAGAGTCCCGACGGCCTGGATCCGCTCGATCAGCTGGCGGACCTCCGGGTCGGCGTCGGCCAGCATTCCCGCGACTTTATCAGAGAAGGGTCGCCGGTCAGTCGCAGTCATCTCGATCACCTCAACGCCTGCCTCGCGGACGGCCGCCAGCGCGTCGTCGGACGACTCGGCCCACAGCCGCTTCTGGACCTCGAAGCTCGCCTCTGCGGCCTCGGTTAGCCATGCCTTCTCCTGCTCCGAGAGCGTCTCCCAGACGGGCGTCCCGACCACGAGAACGTCCGGGACGGCCGTGTGCTCGTTGAGGACGTAGTACGGAGCGACTTCGTAGTGGCGCGACAGGAAGAAGCTGGGCGGGTTGTTCTCCGCGCCGTCGACGAC